>CASEGD010000018.1 GCA_949287345.1 uncultured Phascolarctobacterium sp.
TGGCGGTGGATTTGCCGCACGAAATCCGCGGCACGCACATGAGCCGTTTTGTGGAATGCATGCAGACGGTCGGCACCGTCAGCCCCAACGGGCTGGAAGAAGTGCTGGACACTTTAAAAACGCATTTGCAGGCCGAAAAAGCCTTTATCCGCATGGAGTTTCCGTATTTTATTTGTAAAACGTCGCCGGTAACGGGGCAGCGCGCGCCGATGGACTTAAACTGCGTGCTGACCGCCGAAAAACAGGACGAGTTTAAGCTGCGCATTATGGCGGAAGTGCCGGTGCAGACTCTGTGCCCGTGCAGCAAGGAAATAAGCGACTACGGCGCGCATAACCAGCGTGCGCTGGCGCGGATTGAAATTGAAGCGGACGGGCTTGTGTGGATTGAAGAACTGGCGGCAATGGCCGACGCCGGTGCAAGCGCGCCCGTTTACAGCCTGCTGAAACGCCCGGACGAGAAATTTGTAACGGAAAAGGCTTACGATAACCCGCGCTTTGTAGAGGATGCTGTGCGCGAAATTGCGCTGCGCCTTGAAGCCGACAAGCGCATTAAATGGTACGAGGTTACGGTGGAAAGCATTGAAAGCATCCATAACCATAACGCTTTTGCCTGTGTGGAAAAGGGCTGGCAGCCATGATTATAAAACTGAACGAACATAACTTACAGCGCGAAATTGCCCGGCTTGGCGTACACCCCGCCAGCTGCGGCATTTTTGCCGCTAAAAGCAAAATACTGCCGCTGAAGCTGACGCAGGTACGCACACCGGCGGCCAACATTTTAAAGCAGGAAATGCTGGCGGCGGGCGGCGATTGCGCTGTGCCCGGCAGCTGCATTTTAAACGAAACAAAATATGTGGACGCAGTGCTTTTGGGTACGGTTAAACATTACCGCATTCTGGCGCGCAAGCTGGCGCAGATGCCGTTCTTCGGTTTGGCGCAGGTGCGCGAGGACTTGCAGAAATTTTTAGCGGCACAGCAGCCGGTAACGCTGCTGGCGGACGGGCGCAAGCTTACTTATGAAAAGCTGCGCATAATGGGCATTTTAAATGTAACGCCCGATTCGTTTTACAGCGGTTCGCGCGTCGGCGCGGATGTTGTGGCAAGGGCGGAGCAGATGCTGGCGGACGGCGCTGATATTTTAGACATCGGCGGCGAAAGCACGCGCCCGGGCAGCGACGCCGTAAGCGTGGAAGAAGAAATCAGCCGCGTAGTGCCTGCCGTTGAAGCAGTAAAAAAAGCGTTGCCGCAAAGCATTGTTTCTGTCGATACTTACCATGCCGCTACGGCGCAGGCAGCCATTAACGCCGGTGCGGATATTATTAACGACGTTACCGCTTTAACCGGCGACGAATCTATGGCGCAGGTTGCCGCTGACGCAAAAGTGCCGGTGGTTTTAATGCACATGCGCGGTACGCCTAAAAACATGCAGCAGCAGTGTGAATATACCAATGTTGTAACGGAAGTGGCGGCTTATTTAAAACAACGCGCAGAAGAACTTTCCGAGCTTGGCATAGACGCCGGTAAAATTATTCTTGACCCCGGCATCGGCTTTGCCAAAAATACGGAGCAGAACATTGCGCTGCTGCAAGGGCTGGACGCTCTTACGGGGCTTGGCTATCCGGTGCTTTTAGCGGCTTCGCGCAAAACAGTTATCGGCGAAACGCTGGGAGAGCTGCCGCCGCAGGAAAGGCTTGAAGGGACAATTGCTTTAAGCTGCCAGGCCGTTTATGCCGGTGCGCAGATGGTGCGCGTGCACGATGTTAAAGAAAACGTGCGTGCCGTGCGGATGCTGGAGGCGGTTTTATGCAGGTAACGGCTTATGTGGCATTGGGGACAAATCTTGGCAGTTTAAGGGAAAACCTTGACGGAGCATTAATGCGCCTGCGCGAAAAGGGCTTGCAGATAACAAAGGTTTCGTCGTATATCGATACCGACCCTTATGGCGTTACCGACCAGCCGCGCTTTTTAAATGCGGTATGCGAAGTGCAGACGGAGCTTTTGCCGAGGCAGCTGCTTGAAATGCTGCTGCAAACAGAACTGGAAATGGGCAGGGTACGCCTGCGCCGCTGGGGCGAGCGCATTATAGATTTGGATTTGCTTTTTTACGGCGATGAGATTATTAATGAGCCTAATCTTATTGTGCCGCATCCTGATATGCAGAACCGCGATTTTGTGCTGCGCCCGCTGGCAGAGATTGCGCCCCAGAAACAGCACCCGCTGCTGCACAAAACCATGGCGCAGCTGTGGCAGGAATATTTACAAAAGAAGGAACAACAATGAACTACGAACTTGACGCGGAACGCCTTGTAAAAAGGTTTACCGCTTACGCACAGATAAACACCGCTTCCGATGAGAGAAGCACGCAGCTGCCCAGCAGCGAAGGCCAGTGGCAGCTTGCCGAATACTTAAAAAACGAACTGACGGCGCTGGGGCTTACGGACGTTAAAGTAACCGATAAGTGCTATGTGCTGGCTGAACTGCCCGCCAATACGGAGGCGCCGGTTATCGGGCTTATTGCCCACATGGATACCAGCGGTGAGGCGAGCGGAGAAAACGTACAGGTAACCATACACAAAGCGTGGGACGGCAGCGACATTAAGCTGGCGGAAAACTGCATTATCAGCACGAAAGACTTCCCAGAAATTTTGGCCTACCAAGGGCAGGACATTTTAACCGCAGGCGGCAGTACCCTGCTTGGCGCAGATGACAAGGCTGGCATTGCGGCTATCGTCAGCGCTTGCGAATATCTTTTGGCTCATCCGGAAATTAAGCACGGCAAAATTTTGCTGGCGTTTACGCCGGATGAAGAAATAGGGCGCGGCACGGACGGTTTCCCGCTGGACGAGTTTAAGGCGGATTTTGCCTACACCGTCGATGGCGGTGCGCTGGGCGAACTGAATTATGAAACCTTTAACGCCTGCAACGCCAAAATAATTTTTAACGGCGTTTCCGTGCACACGGGCAGCGCCAAAAACAAAATGCGCAACGCCGTAACTATGGCGGCAGAATGGCAAATGGCACTGCCGCAGGGCGAAAAGCCGGAATACACCGAAAACTACGAAGGCTTTTACCACTGCCTGCGCATTGAAGGCGGCACCGACCGCGTGGAGCTGGAGATGATTTTGCGCGACCACGATAAAACCATTCTGGAAAAACGCAAGCAGCTTTTAATTGACCTGGCTGCGTTTATGAACGCCAAATACGGCGCTGGCAGCGTGGAATGCAATTTGCAGGATATGTACTGCAACATGAAGGAATACATTACACCGGTGTTTGAAATTGTGGAGCGTGCCGAAAACGCCATGCGCACGGCAGGCATTGAGCCTCAGCTTATCCCTGTGCGCGGCGGCACGGACGGTTCGCGCCTTTCGGAAATGGGTTTGCCGTGCCCCAACATTTTTACCGGCGGGCATAACTTCCACGGGCGCTTTGAATACCTGCCCGTGCCTTCGCTGATAAAATGCACCGAAGTGCTGTTGAATATTGTAAAAGCGTAAAAATTAAACAGTTACAGCTAAAATAAAAAAACTCCGCAGTTTTGCTGCGGAGTTTTTTCTATATATGGAATTATTAGAAGCTGTATCTGATACCTGCGTTCCATTTCCAGTCGGTTGTAATGTCGCCGCCGTAAGTTTTTTCAATATCAAAATACAGGTGCGTTGCGTCGCTGAGGTTAATGTTGGTACCTACGCCAACTTCGCACCAGCCGCCGCCAAGGTCTTCATCAAAATGTCTTTCTTTTCCGTTGGCGTTCGTAAAGGTTACGCCTGTTTCACCGTCAAAATCGTACAGGTAAGAAGCACGCAGGTAAACATTGCCGTTATGCAAATCTTTACCAAATCTTACACCGGCGCGTCCGATAAGGCTTTCCATGCCTTCCTGTGCTACCTTGATTTCACCGGCCTGATAATTTGCACTGCCGACATGACCGTAAGTCAGTTGTGCCTGCGGCTCAATCCAGAAACCATTGCCCTGCTGGAAGCGTTTGCCGACTTCTACACCGATAGAATAGCCGTTAGCGTCATATTCGCCATCGCCCCAGGTATTTCTTAAATCGTGGTTCAGGCGAGAATATTTACCTACGATATCAATATAGCTGCCGTCATCGTTCAGCTTGCTGCCGTAAAGCGTTAAGGTTTTGTGGTCCATTTCATAACTGCCGGTGTTATAGCCGCCGTCGCCATCGGTGTAGCTGAATGCAGCACCTACAGTCCAGTGCGGGTCAGTACTTAATTTTTCATCGTAGCCAAGCTGATAGGTATTGTACTGGCTGTTAAGGCTCTTATAATCGTTTTCGCCGCGTACCATACGTACCCAAACGCCGTGCTCGCCTTTGCTGTCACGCAGTTCGCCAAGGCGTTTATTCATATCGTCAAGGTCATTGCGCCAGCTGATCAAACCCAAAGCGCCAACTTCTTCAGTACCGAAAACATCGGGGTTTTTAATGGTTTCAATATCGGTAACAGTGCCGTCTTCATCTACCGTGCCTTCGCCGCCGTCAAAAATGTCGCCCGGGTCTTGTTCAACGTGTGCGCCGGTAGGTGCAAGGATTTCAGGAAGTTTGCTTCCTTCTTCACCTTCGTATTCACGTGTCATTTTTACAACATATGCCAGTCTCTGCAAATCGTTTTCAAGGTTGCCGGTATTGTTTGTGTTGGCGCCAACGACTGTCATATTGCTGCAATTAATTTCATCACCTGTGGGATTGGTTTTATCATTAACATGGATATATACGCCTTTAGTATAATCAGCTTTATATTCATCCATACTACTGTAATTATATTCATCTGTGCCGTTTACGTTGATAGTCAGTTTCTCAACATCAAAATTAATTTTGTCGCCACGCCAGTCTGTTTTTGTGCCGTCGCCAACACCACCAAAATCGGCTTTTGCGTTTTTACCTAAATTAATGATTACGTTATCGCCTTTAATGTCAATAGCACTACAATTTATCGTACCTGAATATTCATAGATTGATGTTTTGAATTCTGCATTATCGCCAATAGTAATGTTATTTAAGTTAAAGGTAGCAGTATTGGTATTTACATCACCTAATGTTTGTAAAGAAAAATTACCGTCTTCTACTACTTCAATATCTTTTAATGTGGCTGAACTGTCATAATTTAGCTGAACTTTAGTTTTTCCGTCAGCGATTATTTTGTCAGCTGTAAATGTAGAACCGTTATAAACTTCTACACGAGCATCTTGTTCATCAGTGTCATTTTGGAGAAAAACATTTTTTACTATAGCATTTACTTTTTCTCCGTTATCTGTGTTTCCGTTAACGGATCCTATAACTAAACCTGTTTTAATACCGTGTGATTCAACAACTATGTTTTCAACGTTTTTGAGAACATCTTCGTTTAATACTTGTAAACCAGTTGCCATTTGTGAATTTATATCACTTTTTGTGCCAATAATGCGTAATTCATTAGCTGTTAGCTTTGCAGATAAACCATGTATGTAATCGAATTTATCTTTTGAACCACGAAAAATAAATTTATCGACAGTAATGGCACCTGCTATTTCATCACTATTGTTAGTGAGAATATCCAAAGTGCCGGTTTCAATAGTGCCGGTATTATTAAAAGTACCGCCGTCAACAGTTATGCTTTCACTTGCATTAACAGTACCAGCGTTATAAAAAGATTCGTTTGTGCCTACTGCGATAACATCTTTGTTGTGTTCTGCACCTGGTCCAACGTTAACACTATTCGCATAAGCACTGCCGGTAATTACAAAAGCCATCAGCGCGCTTAAAGCAAAAGCCTTTCTTAAATTATGTTTTTTCATACAAACAACCTCCTTTTAATGCAAAGACTGCGGCGATAATAATTATTTAAAACATTTATTGGAGTTTGTTTTTATTATAAAAAAATAAAAAACTCCGCAGTTTTGCTGCGGAGTTTTTGTTTGCGCTGTTGTATTTCACCTATTAACTTTCAAAATTTTGCTTTGTCTTTAAACGCACGTCCAAAATCGGTAAGGGTTAAATCGGCGTAGCTGAAGTCGGCGTCGTCGAGCATGGCGCGGTCAAGGCGCGCACCGTTTAGCTGTGCGTGCTGCAATGTGGCGCGGGATAATCCTGCGTCCGTTAAATCTGCGCCGGTAAGGTTTGCGCCCGTCATTTTGGCGTTGTACAAATTGGCGTGCGTTAAAACGGCGTCCGTTAGATTTGCTTTGTACAGCCAGCCGTAAGATAAATTGGCATAGCTGAAATCGGCTTTGGCGGCGTTGGCGTTGTCCAGCGTTGCTTCCATAAGTTTGGCGTAGGCAAAGTTGGCGTTTGGCATCTCGCAGCCGCGCAGGCTTGTGCGGAACAGCGTTGCACCTCTGAAGTTTGCTTTATCCAGCTTGCTGCCGTTTAAATTGGCGTAGCTTAAATCCGCCCCTGCTAAATCAGCGCTGCTTAAGGTGCAGTTAGCCAGTACGGCGCGGTGCAGGTTGGCGTTTTTTAAATCGGCGCCGGTAAAATCCGTGCCGTTAAAGCGTGCGCCGTTCAGGTCTGCGCCGCTTAAATCAATGCCTGCCAAATTCAGCCCGCTTAAATCCGCGCCGCTTAAATCGCCGCCGGGGCAGCTTACGCCGTTTTGTACAAGCTGCACATGGCAGCTGTTATAGGCAAGTGCCGCCGCCGGTAACGCCAGGCAGCACATCAGTGTCAGTAAAAATTTTTTCATAAGCACCTCATTCGTTAAACATCTGCGCCAGCTCTTTGGGCTCGGCGGGCAGTTCGTCCAAAATTTTCCACGGCTCACATTCTGCAAGCTGCTCGCGCGTGTAGGTGCTGCCCGCCAAAACTGCAAGGCAGCGCGCGCCGATGGCTTTTGCGCATTTTATATCGTTGGGCGTATCGCCGATAAAGAAGACGTCGCCGCCGGTAATTTCCTCATCCGGGTGCAGCAGCTGCAAGCGCCTTAAGGCGATTTTTGCAAGCTCGTCGCGGTCTTCGCTTAACTCGCCGCAGACGGCGTAATGGCTGTCAAAGTATTTATCGATACCGTAACGGTTTAATTTGGCGTATGCGCCGGTGGTGGTGTTGCCGGTTAAAAGGCAGGTTGTAAATCCCTCAAGTCTGTAAAAATAAGCCAGCGTTTCCTCTACGTTCGGCATTAAGCGCCCCTGACGCTCCTTTAAATATTGCGGCAGCAGGCGGTGGTAGTTTATCAAAAGGTTGGCGGCGTCAAAGGTGCGGCAGCGCCCTTTGATGTCAATGCAGATTTGCTTGATAATCTGCGAATCGGTTGCGCCTGCCAGTGGATGCGAAAACTGAAAATCTTCAACGCCGAACTGCTCTTTAATGCAGGCGCGTAATGCGTCCGCGCCCGCCATGCCGGTCAACAGCAGCGTGCCGTCGATATCCCAGAAAATGTATTTCATAAAAACCTCCGTTATTACTAAAAGAAAAAGCTGCCGTTGGGCAGCGTTTTAAATGGATTTGGGGCGCATCATCAGCTTGGATAATTTTTTGCCGAAGGTTTTGGCTTTGCGGATGATTTTGGTGTGCGATTTGCGGCGCGGTTTCATGTCGCTTTCGTTGCCGAAGTCGCCGCGTTCCAGATAGGTGATTTTGGATTTATCGGGGTTGAAATAGTGGCGCATGAAGCGTGCCAACCCGTCCGGGTCAGCCTCTTTGAAGCAGGTAAAAATGTCAATCGTGGCAAAGCCCATGTCCGGGTAAACGTGCATGGTGATATGCCCCTGCTTGCAGTGCGCGAACACGGAATATTCGTCGATACCGTCCTCGTCGTTGACGTATACGCCGCTCGGTTCCATGCCGAAGCGTGCCGCGGCGTCGCTGAGCATGTGCTCAATGCCGATAACGTCGTCCAAGAGAATATCGCTGCAATTATACATATCAATGGCAATTTGTGTGCCGATGGATTTCAAAACGGACCCTCCCAAAATCAATAAAACGTATTTAATTAATTATAGCCAATTTCCGGGGCATTGTCAAAAAATATCGCGCCGGGCGCGGTTTATAAACGGCGCAAAACATGCTATAATAAACTGAACATTTGTTTTGCACGGCGGTGAGCATGTGGAAGAATTACAGGGAACACTGGAAAATGTAATATACCAGAGCGACGACGGCGGTTTTTGCGTGCTGCGCGTTAAAACAGCGGCGGGGCTGGTGACGGTTACTTATAAAGGCATGGCGCCCTACATGGGCGAAAACATTGTGCTGACTGGCGACTGGTGCGAGCACGCGCGTTTTGGGCGGCAGTTTAAGGCTGAAAGCCTGCGCGTTGTAAAGCCCAGCACGACGGACGGCATTGAACGCTTTTTGGCAAGCGGTGCGGTGAAGGGCATTGGGCGCACGATGGCGGCGCGCATTGTGGAGCATTTTGGCAGCCGCACGCTGAGCATTATGGAAAGCGAGCCGGAACGCCTGACCGAAGTGGCGGGCATCGGCCGCAAAAAGGCGGAAAGCATTGCCGCTTCTTATGCGGAGCTGAGCGAAATGCGCGAGCTGATGCTGTTTTTGGAGCAGCACGGCGTCAGCGCCAACTATGCGCCCAAACTGGCGGCGCGTTACGGCGGCACGGCACTTACGCGCGTGCAGGAAAACCCTTACGCTTTAGCGAGCGAGGTAACGGGCATAGGCTTCCGCACGGCGGATAAAATTGCCATGGCGCTTGGGTGCAGCCGCAGCGACAGGCGGCGCATTGAAGCGGGGCTGGTTTACGCGCTGAACATGGCGGGGGCGGCAGGGCATACCTGCGTGCCGGAAGAGCTTTTGGCGCAGGAAACCGTGAAGCTTTTGCAGATAGAACCGGCGGCGGTGAAGGAGCTGTTTAAGGAACTGATTGACGAGGACCGCCTGCGCACGGAAGAAGTGGGCGGCCTGCGGCTGATTTACCCGGAATATCTGTATCAGGCGGAAACGCAGGTTGCCAAACGACTGCTGGCGTTAAAGGATGCGCCGGGCAAAATCCGCAGCGTCGATGTGGAAAAAATAATAGCCGATTGGGAACGCGAAGCAGGCATCCAACTTGCAGAGGCGCAGAAGGATGCCATCCACGCTTCGCTTAAATACGGCGTGTTTGTACTGACCGGCGGACCGGGCACAGGTAAAACCACCGTAACCAAAGGCATTTTGACGGTGCTGGAAAAAGCAGGCTGCCGCATTTTGCTGGCAGCGCCAACGGGCAGGGCGGCAAAACGCCTTGCGGAATCCAGCGGGCACCCGGCGCTGACGGTGCACCGCCTTTTGGAATACCAGCCGGACGGCAGCGGCTTTAACTTCGGCAAAAACGACAGCGACCCGCTCGACGCCGAAGCAATCATTATCGACGAAGCTTCGATGCTTGATATAACTTTAATGTACCATCTGATGAAGGCAGTGCCCGGCGGCTGCCGTTTGATTTTCGTCGGCGACGTGGACCAGCTTCCTTCCGTCGGGCCGGGCTCGGTTTTGAAGGATATCATCCGCAGCAAAAAAATGCCCGTCGTAAGGCTGGAAAACGTCTTTCGCCAGGCGGAGGTAAGCCCCATTGTGCGCAACGCCCACCGCATTAACCACGGGCAGATGCCGGAGTTTGCCCCGCACAGCGACTTTGAATTTATCGGCTTCGACAACGAATTTATGGCGGCGGATTACGTGGCGCAGCTGTACGCAAATATCGCGGCGGAACATGGGCTGCAATACGTACAGGTGCTTTCGCCCATGCACAAAAACCCCTGCGGCGTGCAAAATTTAAACAAGGTTTTGCAGCAGCATTTAAACCCTCCCGCGGCGGATAAGGGCGAACTTGTGCTGCCCGGCGGCTCGGTGCTGCGCGAAGGCGACAAGGTTATGCAGATACGCAACAACTACGAAAAAGAAGTGTTTAACGGCGACATCGGGCGCATTGTGCGCATCGACGGCGGCAACGTGACGGTTGCGTATGAGGACAGCGGCAAGCCGGTGTTCACATCGTTTGAGCAGGAATATGAATACGCGGGCATCGGCGGCAACAAAGTTGTTTACACCGCTGGTGAAACGGACGAGCTGCAACTGGCCTACGCTATGAGCGTGCATAAATCGCAGGGCAGCGAATACCCGGTGGTAATACTTTTAATGGTGCCGGGGCATTATATTATGTTACAGCGTAACTTGTTCTACACCGCAGTGACGAGGGCGCGGCAAAAGGTCGTTATCGTCGGCAGCAAAAAAGCAGTGCAGACGGCGGTGCTTAACGACAAAACGCGCAAACGCTATTCGCTGCTGGCAGAGCGCTTGCAGGAACAGGCGGATGTATTTTAAAACAGATTGGTGATAATTTGAATATATTACAAAACTGGTGGCAAACGCTGGTGAGCGTGTTTTTTACGCAAAGCTGCGCCGTGTGCGGCAGCGAGGTTGAAAGAGGCGTGTTCTGCGCAAAATGCCGAAGCGTAAACCTGCTGCTTGAACCCATGCCGGGGCTGAAACACTTAGACGGCGCAGTGATGGGCTACAAATATGACGGCGCGTTGAAAGATATGCTGCACAAGCTGAAATTTGAAGGCGAGCGCAAATTTTTGCAGCCGCTGGAAGAAGAAGCAGCGTTTATGGCACGGGCTTACGACGGCAGAAAGTTTGACATGGTTGTTTCCGTGCCGACTGACGCACAGCGGCGCAGAGAGCGTGGCTATGATATACCGGAAGCCGTGTTTAAAACAGCACTGGCGCAGCACGGCGCATGGCAGCCGGATCTGCTGGCACGCGTAAAACCGACAACACCTCAGTACGGCTTAACGCCGGGAGAGCGCCGCAGCAACGTGCGCGGCTGCTTTAAAGCGGCAGGCGACATCAGCGGCAAAGGCATTTTGCTGGTTGATGACATTTTAACCACCGGCGCAACGCTGGAAGAAGCCGCCAAAACACTAAAAATCGCCGGTGCCAAAAGCGTCTATGCCTTAACGCTGTGTGGAAGTTTGGAAAATTTTAGGGAATGAAAATTAAATTTTTGATATAATTAAATTGTAATTACGAAACGGAGGGTTACAGCATGAATTATAAATTACTCAATAAAAACCGTCCGCTTGCTGATATAGAATTATCTGACAGCGGGTTTATTGTTGATATCAATAAAATAATTGATGCCGAGGCTTTTCCTGTTGGCGTAATTACAGATAATAACCTGAAAAATACAGTAGGAAGGCTTAACAGCTGGTGGCAGGGAAGGGCAATACCTGCCAGCCGCGATGGCTTAAAACAAATTCTTCAGGCTTATGATATAGAAACAACAACCAAGCTTTCAGCAAGAAGCCTTGGGTTGAGCCTCTCTGACCAATATTGGATTAAACCTGCCGGAAGTGATATTGAATGGCAGGACGTAAACTTTTTTACAAATGAGTTTTCAAATGACCTTGGCGATGCTTTTTTCAGCCGTGGTTCATCTAAACCGAATATCAGCCCCATGACGCCGGATGCCAGCAGCAACGGCTGGTTAAAAAAGAAATGGACGATTATTGATGGAGAAAGATACCTTGCTAAAGCAGGTTCTGTTCCATTACTTCAACAACCATATAATGAAGTTGCGGCATCTCAAATTATGCAATTGCTTGGCATAGAGCATGTTGAATACAGGCTGGTTATTGAAGAAGACAGGCCGCTTTGTTTGTGCAAAAATTTTGTTGATACAGAAACTGAATTTGTACCGGCAAATTTAATCAGAAACATATTGCCAAAATCTAAAAATGATAATGAATATACGCATTTTCTTAAATGCGCAGAAAAGCTGCAAATTTTCAATGCCAAAGAGTACCTTAACAGCTTAATGACAATAGATTTTTTAATAGAAAATACTGACCGTCATTATGGTAATTTCGGTTTTATCCGCAATGTAAATACTTTAAAATTTGTAGGAGCTGCGCCGGTGTTTGACAGCGGCACCAGTCTTTGGTGTGAAGCGCTTAACAGCGAGATAGGCAGCTGGCAAAAAGTAATGCCGTTTAAAGAAACACACAAAGAACAAATCAGGCTTGTTGATAGTTTTGATATCAATCCTAATGAGCTCGGAAAAGTTTATGAAATAGTAAAAACAGTCTTAAGTTCCAGTCCGTATCTTGATAAAGAACGTGTTGAAAAAGTGACTGTTGCAGTAGAAAACCGGGCACGCGTTTTGGGTAATATCATTAATACGAAAAGTCAAAAATAACAGCATAATAAAAGTAAATAAAAAATACCATCCTGCCGTATTAGCGGTAAGGATGGTATTTTTGTATATTCTATAGAACTTAACTTTTTAAAGCTTTCTTTTTAGCTACGTAATTCCATAATGTAACAATTATAGTCGAAATTATTTTGGCAAACATATAATAAATGCTTAACTTTTCTACTAAAAACCACATTGATAGTTGATTAAGCAATAAGCCGCCCAAGCTTGCGTAGATGAATAAAATAAATTGTTTGCGCCCGTTTTTGCTTTTTGTAAAAACAAACAGCAGGCACAGGATATAGTTTACTATTACTGCAATACTAAAAGCCAATGCGGTAGATAACAGGTAATTTATTTGCAGTTTTTCTGTAAAGAAAAACAATAAACCATAATCAAGTAAGAAGGTTATAGCACCAACAATGCAAAACTTAATAAACTCTTTCATTTTATTTATCATTGCTTTGAATCATTTTAATAAGATTCATTTGCAGCTCAAAAAATTGTTTATCTTTCTGGTTTTCGGTATCCAAAATCAATCCGCATACAAAGGATAAGAAAGCTGCAAGCATCATTATGCTGGAAACTACCAAAGTAGGCAGCTTTGGTACTAAACCTGTTTTTAAATATTCCGCAAATACCGGAATAAAAAGAGCAAGTGAAAATACAGCCAAAACTAAACCGACAGTGCTAAAAAATTTTAACGGTTTGTAATTTTTGTATAAAATAAAAATCGTCATTAAAACTTTAATACCGTCGGTATAGGTGTTTAATTTACTAAAACTACCCTCCGGTCTGTCCCTGTAACTAACGGGAACAGATTTTAAAAGCAGGTTTTTATCAAGTGCATGGATTGTCATTTCCGTTTCAATTTCAAATCCTTTGGATAAAACAGGAAATGTTTTGACAAACATAGGCGAAAAAGCTCTGTAACCTGTCATAACATCAACGATAGTATTTTTGTTATTGCCCCAAAACATATTTATGAATTTGCGGACAAGAACATTACCAAAACCATGGAATGGGCGTTTATTTTCTTCAAAGTATGTAGAGGACAACCTGTCACCTATAACCATATCTGCTTTGCCGTTCAAAACCAAATCACACATTTCGCGTGCGTTTTCGGCAGGATAAGTATCATCGCCGTCAATCATTAAATAACAATCTGCGTTTATATCGCGGAACATGGAACGGATTACATTACCTTTACCCTGACGGTATTCATATTTTACTATTGCTCCGGCTTCTGCGGCAATTTTATCGGTATTGTCGGAAGAATTATTATCATAAACGTAAATATCGGCTTCCGGTAAAGCTGCTTTATAATCTTTAACTACTTTTGCTATGGTTTTACTTTCGTTGTAACAAGGAATAAGAACTGCTATTTTAGACATTTAAATTTTCCTTTCATGGATGACTTAACTTTTTGCCAATCTGTAACGTAATACATTGCGTAACCTAATCCGAATACGGTAATTATCTGTGAACGGTAAGTAAACCAAGCGTGAATTTGCGAATGATTTGCTGCCATGAGATACCATAAATATGGCATCAATGAAATCAAAATTATTTTTTTGATAAAAATTTTATTGATTACAGCTTTACGGAATTTATAAAGTAAAATACCGCATACAATGAAAATTAATGAAAAAATTATAATTTTAGGAGTATGACCGAATGGTTGTACAAGCATTTTAATGTTATTTCCTAACATTGAGAGTCTATGAACTTCGTATTTTGCGCCGTCACCGGCAACGCGGAATATAACTTGATTAAATGCCTGCAAGATAATGTTTTGTGAACAAATAATAGTTGCTAAAATCCATTTTGCAGCCCATGTGCCAACATAACCAACAGACCAGAAGATAAAAGAATTTATAATAGTTTTATTGGGGATAAGATAGTTATATTTTTGATAATAATGAATTACCAATAAAAGCATTACAATACCGATTGGCAGAATTGGCGTTGTTAATAAATCAAGGAAAACAGTTATAGAACCTAAGACAAAAGAAAAAATAAAAAGACGTTCAGTGCTTAAAGTTTTATCGTTAAAATCAAATGCGTTTTGGTTACAAAGTAATTTATCGGCAGCCAATATTGCCAGCAGCATTAGCATCATTATATTTGTAAATTGCAGACTTACAGGAACGATAATAAATTTTGCGCACATGACAGCGACAAAAAATAACCAACTGGCAATAGAATTGACATTCTTTTTGATTACATTCATTGCTTTAATAAGCAACGCAAACATGATAAAAATGTTTATATATCTGATTTCAAAATAATTAAAAGGTAAAAGTAACGGACGTAAAATTACCTGATAACCATGCCAGTATCGGCTGTAACCATTCATAAACATTGCCTGTTCAAGTGCGTTATCATCAATATTTTTTGGTAAAACTCTTTCCAACATAACTCTGTCAGTAAAATTATCTAATTGGCTTGCAACATTATTATTAAAGAAATATTTAGGATAATTTGATTCTTTTTTTATTAAAGCTAAACCGTTTTGTGCATGACGTTCAAGCGGTGTTGGTGTTACTAGATAAACTGCCGATAAAGCGACAACATAAAACACAATTAAGCTGATAAAAATTTTTAGAAGTTTTTTATACATTTAGTTAGCCACCTCAACTTAATTTTTTAAATACAAAAAAGTGTACTTTATTGCGCACTAAATTTTACAGCTTTGTTATACCAGTAAGCCCTTGAAAAACAAGGCTTTAATGGTATAATAGAAAAGCAATGTATAATTTAGTATAAAAACAATAAAGTACACTTTATGGAAAATAACGCAGGTTACGAAATGTTGATGTTTTCGTAATGCTGGGCGCGGTAGCGGAAGGTGGTCAGCGGCATGTTGCATTCCTTTGCGGCGGTGATGCCGGTAATTTTGCCCGCCTTCCATTTTTGATATGCGGCGTGAAATTCATCGGGCAATGGTTTGGGCGGCCTGCCGAAGCGTATGCCTTTGGCTTTGGCGGCGGCAATGCCTTCCGCCTGACGCTGGCGGATGTTAATGCGTTCGTTTTCCGCAACAAAACTGAGCACCTGCAAAACAATGTCGCTTAAAAATGTGCCCATTAAATCTTTGCCGATACGGGTATCTAAAAGCGGCATATCCAGAACAACAATGTCAATCTTTTTAATCTTGGTAAGGTAACGCCATTGTTCTAAAATTTCCGTGTAATTTCTGCCAAGGCGGTCGATGCTTTTAATAAAAAGCAGGTCGTTTGCCTTCAGCCTGCGCAGCAGTTTTTGGTACTGCGGGCGTTTAAAATCCTTGCCGGACTGTTTATCGACGTATAAATTTTTCAGCGGTATTTCCATTTTGCGCATGGCAATAAGCTGCCTGTCCTCATTCTGGTCATAACTGCTGACGCGGATGTAACCGTAATTTGTAGCCATAGTGCCCTCCTTAAAAATGTTCCTAACCATAAACAGGCTTTTGTGCAGAAAATATTAACCTGCTTTCGGCAAAATGGCATAAAAAAACAGCCGTGATGTTATCACAGCTGTTAAAAATTTTCCGCTACCGGGCGGATTTTTTTATGCCGTATTCGCATTTGGTTCGTAAATCAATTTCAAAAATTCTGTTCCACGGCAGTTTGGTTTTGGGTTCGATGCCGGTGAGGTAGTATTGGTTTGCGCCGTCCGTGTAAAACGGCGTTAGCCCCAGATTGGTGTACAGTAGTTTTGTTTTTTCGCGGTAAATAAAGCCTTCGATGATATCTTCCGCAAAGGTTTTGTAAGCAGGTTTAAGCTCAACAGGGTCTGCTCCGCGCAGTTTTAGTTCCTCCGTCAGTTTGTGGTGCAGCAGTTTTTGGTAGCAGTAATCGTCCAGCAGGCGGTCAACCGTAAAATTAAGGTTGGCTGCGTACAGCGCGGACAAATTTTGCGGCGGCAGGGTTTTAAGCTGCCCGGTAAAAATTGCGCTTTGCGCGACGGCTGTGCCTGCTGCGTTGCCGAAGGTGTTCCACGCTGCGTAGGCGGCAAGTTTGTTGATTTGCACATCGTTATCCAAAAGCACCGGCAGCAGCATTTGTTTACTTTCGTAATCTTCGCTGCTGTCGATAACGGCGACATGCCTGCCTTCATCAAGCAGCTGCTGCAAGCGTTGTGCCATTCCGTCCGTGGCAGGCTGCTTTTCACTGCTGCAGTGTACAAACAAAATTACATCGGCATTGTTAATATCCTGCGTAAGCGTGCCGCCGCTGAATTTTATTTTGTCAATCAGCGCGGCTTCTGCCGTTACCGCCATGTAGGGCATAATGGCAACGGCGGCGTCCGGTGTGGTATATTCAATATAAAATTTTGGCTGATAGTTGTGCGTGTTGCAAAAGCGCCGTGACACTAACATCTGGGCAATTTCATCTGCGCCGCAGGTGGTAAGGCACTGGCTGTTTAAACCGGCGCGGTGCATATAGGCATCCGCGTGGGCGCGGTTACGGTTGGGCAAACCAAAAGGCTGGGCGTCGTCCTGCCCGATGATGAGCGTGTATTTTTTGCCGCCGCAGATGGCAGCAAGCTGTTTGTTAAAAGCGTCGTTGTTTTGGTACAGCGTGTTGTATTTTTGCAGTATCTTCGCCGGTATGCGGGCTTTGATTTCTTCCAGCTTCTGTGTGGAAGGGTAGTCGCCGAACTGCTCCACAATATCGCGCAGGGTGCTGTAACGCATCAGGTGCCATTGGTACCAGGCGTCGGGCAGCAGGTTATCGCTGACGAGCAGGCGCGGTATTATTGAAAAGATTGTAATATCGCCCGCGGGCAGATTGTTGAGCGTTGCAAAAAAGTTTTGTTCATCAGCGGCGGTGCCCAATGGCAAACGCGAGCCGAGCAGCCCGCCGTGGATTAGTAAATCACCTGAGATGACGGCGGCGGGGTAGTTTTGAATGTTTTGGTTAAGCCACGCCGTTAATTTTGTGCGGTCGGCCGGATTGTGGTAGTTGTCAAGAAGTTCGTTTGGGGGTACAATTACATCTATGGAGGCAAGCCTGCCTCGGCAGCAAAAGCATTTTATCCTGCATGGGCAGGGATGTTGGCACGTAAGGCGTGCTTGTGGGCAGCCAAAAATAGTAAAAAATAAAACTGCAAAGGGCGAGCAGCAAAAGCAAAAAATTTTTCATGTGCGTCCTCCTTTGCAGTGTGTGGTTACAGATATTATATTACATTTACGGAGTTTTTTAAATGAGGATTATTACGGGCAAGGCGCGCGGGCTTAAGCTGACAACGCCGAAAAACTGGGACGTGCGCCCGACGGCGGACCGCGTGAAGGAATCGCTGTTTAATATTATCGGCAGTAAAATTGTAGGGGCACGGGTGCTGGATTTGTTTGCGGGCACGGGCAACCTTGGGCTGGAGTGCTGGAGCCGCGGCGCGGAGCACATTGTTTTTACGGATATGAGCCGCGAATCGCTGCGTCTGGTGCAGAGCAACATTGCCAAATGCCGTGCGGAAAACGAAACGGAAACACTTTTGGGCGATGCGGTGCAGCTGATTGACCGTTTGTACAAAAAAGGCGCGCGCTTCGATTTTGTTTTTGCCGACCCGCCGTACAATAAGGGGCTGGTGCAGAAGGTTATCGCCGCGCTGGCACAAAGCCCGCTTTTAAACGACGGCGGCTACCTTGTGGCGGAACATTCGGCGCATGATGATATCGGCACATTGCCGGAAAATTTTGAGCTGGTACGCTGCGAAACTTACGGCGAAACCAAAATTAGTTTTATTCGTTTTGCAAAAATATAAAAATATGTTACAATGTAAAAAGGTATGGCAAATTAAAGGATAATTAAAATTTATGTAGAATATTGCCAAAAATAACCGTCTGCAAAGCAGATTTAGGAGGTCAAAATTGTGCGCAGAGCAATTTGCCCGGGTAGCTTTGACCCGGTAACCAAGGGTCATTTGGATATTTTTGAACGGGCAAGCCAGATGTTTGATGAGATTGTCATCAGTGTATTTCACAATCCGGGAAAGGAAAAAGCAATGTTCAGCATGGAAGAACGCGTTGAAATGCTGCGCATGGCGACGGCGCATATCCCGAATGCAAGGGTAACCTGCTTTTCGGGCCTGCTGAATGAGTTTTGCAAACAGGAAAAAGCGCCTTTCATCGTCAGAGGGCTGCGTGCTTTTTCGGACTTTGAATATGAATTTCAGCGCGCGCTGCTGATTAAAAAAATTGATAATAACCTGGAAACGGTTTTTATTATGACTAACGCCAACTATTCGTTTTTAAGTTCTTCCGGAGTGCGCGAGCTGGCCACGTTCGGCGGCTGCATTCACGGCCTTGTGCCGGATTGCGTGGAAACGCGCATTAAAGAACTGCTGGCGGAAAAACACTTATTGTGATCAGAAAAGAGGATGATAAGATGATTGATAAGAGCACGAGCGCAAACTTAGACAGAATTTTTGATGAAATGTATAATCTTATTTCCGCTGCCAGCAGAATTCCGCTGACGGATAAAATCATTGTGGAAGAAAGCGACCTGGCGGAAATCCTTGACGATTTGAAGGAAGCGATTCCCCGCGAGGTAAAAAGCGCTGCCAAA
>CASEGD010000019.1 GCA_949287345.1 uncultured Phascolarctobacterium sp.
TCTTTAAGGTCGCGGAATTTATCAAGTGTTATGCCACATTCAAAGCCTGCCACAACTTCTTTAACATCGTCTTTAAATCTGCGCAGGGAGTCGATTTCGCCTTCGTGTACTACAATGCCATCGCGTACTACGCGCACTTTGGAGGAGTTGGTAACTTTGCCTTCAAGCACATAGCAGCCTGCGATGAGCAGTTTGGAAATAGTAATCAGCTGGCGTACTTCCACACGCCCTGTGATAACTTCTTTAAATTTAGGAGCAAGCATGCCTTTGATAGCAGCTTCAACGTCGTTGATAGCATCATAAATAACCCTGTAAGTACGCACGTCAACCTTTTCGGTTTCGGCAGCCTTACGCGCGTTGGCGTCCGGGCGGACGTTAAAGCCGATAATCAGCGCGTTGGCGGCGGATGCCAGCATTACGTCGGATTCTGTAATGGAGCCTACGCCGGAATGAACAACGACAACCTTAACTTCGTCGTTTTTAATATTGGAAAGCGAAGATTTCAGCGCTTCGATAGTGCCCTGAACGTCAGCCTTAACAACAATGTTCAGTTCTTTCAGCTCGCCTTCCTGAATACGCTGGAAGATATCGTCCAAAGATACTTTGGCGTTCTGCTGCATTTCTTCGCTGCGGCGTTTTGCAAGACGTTTTTCGGCAACGCTGCGGGCAGTTTTTTCGTCCGTGCTGTCCAAAATATCGCCTGCCATAGGCACTTCGTTCAAACCAAGCACTTCGACAGGTGTGGACGGCAGCGCTTTTTTAACTTTTTCGCCGCGGTCGTTAACCATAGCGCGCACTTTGCCGTAAGCAGTGCCTGCAATAATGGTATCGCCGATGCTTAAAGTACCGCGCTGTACCAGAACGGTGGCAACAGGTCCGCGGCCTTTATCAAGTTGCGCTTCGATGATAGTACCGTGTGCCGGCAGGTTCGGGTTGGCTTTCAGTTCCTGCATTTCGGCAACCAGCAAAATCATTTCCAAAAGTTCTGGGATACCGGTTTTCTGATGTGCGGAAACGGGAACCATAATGGTATCGCCGCCCCAGTCTTCAGGAATCAGCTCATGTTCAGCCAGCTGCTGTTTAACATGGTCGGGGTTTGCGCCCGGGCGGTCCATTTTGTTGATGGCAACAATAATAGGCACCTTAGCAGCTTTGGCATGGTTAATTGCTTCAATAGTCTGCGGCATAACGCCGTCGTCAGCGGCAACTACAAGGATGGCAACGTCGGTTACCTGTGCGCCGCGGGCACGCATGGCGGTAAACGCTTCATGGCCCGGGGTATCAAGGAAAACAATCTTTTTGCCCTGATAGTTAACCATATATGCACCGATGTGCTGGGTAATGCCGCCTGCTTCGCGGCTGGTTACGTTGGATTTGCGGATAGCGTCCAACAGCGATGTTTTGCCGTGGTCAACATGGCCCATAACGGTAATTACAGGCGGGCGCGGCAAACGCTTGGACGGGTCATCTTCAACCTCCGGAATTTCGGTCGGGTCTTCTTCCGGCGGCAGCGGCACTACTTCAACGTCAAATTCAGTACCGACAAGCTCTGCGGTTTCAAAATCAATATCCTGGTTAATGGTTACCATTACGCCCAGCATAAACAGGGCTTTGATAACTTCGTTAACCTCGCGTTTGATAAGGTTGGCAAACTCTTTTACATTGATGCTTTCGCCAATTTCAACACGGCTGGGGCGTACAACCTGAACCGGCTGCGCAGGCTGCTGCGGTTTGCTGCTGCCAGGGCGTTTTTTCATCATATGGTCGCGGCTGTGCATGTTGCGGCTGTCACGGCTGGCGTACTGGCCTTTAATCTGCGGTTTTTCATTTCGTTTTTTGTTAAACTGCTGATTGCCTTTGCCCTGCTGCTGTCCGCCGCGGTTCTGATTGTCAAAACGGCTCTGGTTCTGCTGCGCATTAGCGCCGCGGTTCGGCTGGGCTGCCTGCTGTTTGTCACGCGGTCCGATAAAAATTCCTCCCTGCGGGCGCTGGGGGCGGTTAGGTTTGTTGTTTTTGTTATGCTGCCCCTGCGGATTGCCCTTGCCCTGCTGCTGCATGGGCTGGTTATTTTTCTTCTGGTTCTGGTTTTGATTCTGGTTGTTGTTTCTGTTCTGATTCTGGCTGCGCTGGTCGTTATGCGCATTGGCAGGTTTATTGTTAGGCTGGTTTTTAGGCCTGTTATCCTGCTGCGGCTTGTTAGGCACAGCAGCTTTGGGCTGGTTCTGCACCTGCGGTTTATCATGCTTCTGCACATTGGCTTTATTATCGTTGTTAGCCGGTGCAGCTTTAGGCGCATTGTTCTGCGGCTTGGGCTGCGGCGCAGGTTTCTTCTCCGGCTGAACCGGCTTTTTGGTGAATGCGCGCACTACCAAATCTTTGGCAGAATCGTCAACCGTACTCAAACTTTTTACCTGAATGTTATTTTTGGCCAAAACATCAATTACTTCCTGATTGGTTTTGCCAATTTCCTTAGCTATTTCATATACTCTATGCTTACCCATTCATCCACCTCCAAACTTAGTCGTGGCACTTGTTATATATCATAACTGCAAAATTATTATCCGTAATTATAACCGCCGTCCGCGGCGATTTACCTATTGCCGAGCCGATTTCCGCACGGGCGGGGCCTGTTACCGTTTTTACGTCTGCCGTTTCGGCAAGGTATTCCAGTTCCTTGCGCGATGCTTCCGCAGCGTCGCAGGCAATCAGCATCAACTTGGCCTTTCCGCCGTTTAACGCGCTGCGTACCGCAAAATCGCCGCTGGCAACCTTACCGGCTTTCTGCGCCAGCCCCAGTGCAAATGCTATCTGTTTACTGTCCATCCGGCAAATCCTCCAGCAGCTTGGCGTAAACTTCTTCGCTCACCGGCTTTTCCAAAGCACGTTCAAGGCGTTTTTCCTTCACCGCTTTGGTAATGCAGTCCTTACTGCGGCAAACATACGCGCCGCGCCCGGATTTTTTACCGGTCAAATCTAGCGCAATTTCGCCTTCCGGCGAACGCACAATGCGCAGCAGCGCTTTTTTATCCTTCATTTCGCCGCAGCCGACGCATTTGCGCTGCGGGATTTTTTTAATCTTCTGCTGCTTCACCGGATTCACCTCCGATGGGTTCAAAAGGTTCTTCCTTGCTCTGGGTTTCGCTCTTGATGTCAATTTTCCAACCGGTCAGCTTGGCTGCAAGGCGTGCGTTCTGCCCTTCCTTGCCAATAGCAAGTGAAAGCTGGTAATCAGGCACAACCACGCGGCAGATTTTTTCGTTTTCCAGCACTTCGGTGCTGATAACCTTAGCCGGAGAAAGTGCGTTGGCAACATATTGCGCCGGGTCTTCACTGTATTTAACAATGTCGATTTTTTCGCCGCGCAGCTCGTTGACGATTGCCTGTACTCGCATGCCCTTCTGGCCCACGCAGGCGCCTACCGGGTCGATGTTTTCATCTTTGGTATACACTGCGATTTTGGAGCGCATGCCCGGTTCACGCGCAACGGATTTGATTTCCACCAAACCGTCATGGATTTCCGGAACTTCCAGCTCAAACAGGCGTTTCAGCAGCCCCGGATGTGTCCTGGAAACCATAATCTGCGGCCCTTTGCTGGTTTTACGCACTTCCAGAATGTAGGTTTTCATTCTGTCATGGTATTCGTAAATTTCGCCCGGAATCTGCTCGCCGACAGTTAAAACTGCTTCGGCTTTACCAAGGTCAATATATACGTTTCTGTTTTCCATGCGCTGAATAACGCCGGTTACAATATCGTTCTCACGGTTGTAGTATTTTTCAAACACCATGCCGCGTTCTGCCTCGCGGATGCGCTGCACAACAACCTGTTTAGCATTCTGCGCTGCAATGCGGCCAAAGTTTTTCGGCGTCACTTCCTGCTCAACAATGTCGTCAAGTTCATAACGCGGGTCAATCTTGCGCGCATCTTGCAGCGAAAGCTCGTTAGCGTCGTCCTCAACATTTTCCACAACATGCTTCTGCGCATATACATGCAGCTCGCCGGTTGTTCTGTTTAAATCAACGCGCACGTTCTGGTTGCTGCCAAAATTCTTTTTGTAAGCAGTTACCAGCGCTTCCTCAACAGCTTCAAACAGCACGGAAGGCTCAATGCCTTTTTCCTTGCCCAATTCCTGTACTGCCATAATAAAATCTGCGTTCACTTTTTTTACTCCCCCTAAAACTTAAAAATCTATATGCGGTCTAATCATAGCAATCTGTTTTCTGTCAAATACAACAGGGTTCTTGCTTTCGCGGCCCTTAATAATGGGCTTTGCGCTGACGGTTGCCTCATCGTGCGCTACCAGCACAGCAACAATCTCCTTGTTTTTCTCCCACGGCGCAAAAAATTTAATATCTACCTTTTTGCCGTAAGCGCTTTCAAAATCCTTGTCCTTTTTCAGCGGGCGGTCGATACCCGGTGAAGAAACCTCAAGATAATACTTATCTCTGATGGGGTCGCGCTCGTCCAGAACCTCCGTCAGCTTTTCGCTGACCATCTGGCAGTCGTCAATTTCAATGCCGCCGGGCTTATCAATGTAAATTCTCAGATACCAGTCCTTTTCGCGTACATACTCAACGTCCACCAGCGAAATTTCCGTTCCTTCCAAAATCTGCTCCGCCAGGGCGCTTACCAGTTTTTCAATTTCCGCACTCTGCATATATTCACCTCCGCTTTTTCCTGCCCCTATAAGAGGAAAGAGCGGGTAAAATACCCACTCTCTCAAAAGAAGTCATAATTTTTCTTAATATATTATACCATTATACTTGTTTGCTGACAAGTTTTTTGTATTAAAATTAACAAATCAGCCTTTTAAGTGCGCCAGAATTTCTTCGGCGTTGGTATCCGGTTTGGCTTTTGGGTAAACCTTTTCAATTACGCCGCTCTCGTCGATGATGAAAGTACTGCGCACAACGCCCATGCTCACCTTGCCGTACATTTTCTTTTCCTGCCAAACGCCAAAGGCTTCAATGGCTTTGCGTTCGGGGTCGCTTAACAAAATAAACGGCAGCTCCTGCTTGGCGGCAAAATTGCTGTGCGATTTTACGCTGTCCTTGCTGATGCCGATAACCTCTACGCCAAGCTGTTTATATTCGCCGTAATTATTGCGGAAGGCACAGGCCTGACGGGTACAGCCCGGCGTTGAATCCTTCGGGTAAAAATACACAACCACTTTTTTACCGGCAAAATCATGCAGTGATACTTCGTTTCCATCCTTATCCTGCAACGTAAAATCCGGCGCTTTCATTCCTGCTTCTAACATAATGGGCCTCCTTTAAAACAAATCTATCTGGTCATTTTCCGGCAGGTCTTTTAAGGTGCCGTACTCTGCCAGCTTGTCTATTACAGATTTTGATACTTTTGAGCGCACACGTAAATCCTCCTGAGAGATGAACGGTACGCCCGTTTTACGTGCTTCGTCGATGCTTAACGCTGCCGCCGTACCGATGCCGCTTAACGCACCGAGCGGTATGCGCACGCCCTTTTCCGTCGGCAAAAAGCGTGTTGCATGCGATTTATATAAATCAATCGGCTCAAATTCAAAGCCGCGCTCCATCATCTCAACCGCAAGTTCCAGATACGTTACGGTATCCTTATCCCTGTTGTTTGCCTTGCCGCCCTGCGCATACACATCCTTAATAAAACGCTTCATGTATTCCTTGCCCTTGGCGATATAGGTCGCGTCAAATTCCGGCGCACGCACGCTGAAATATGCGGCGTAAAATTCTTTGGGGTAATGCACCTTACAGTAAGCAATCCGGTAAGCCATCAAAACATAAGCAATGGCGTGTGCTTTTGGGAACAGGTATTTAACCGTTTCGCACGATTTTTTAAACCATTCCGGAACGCCCGCTTCTTTCATAGCTTCCAGCATTTTCGGCTCTAATCCGTTTTTGGCGGCCTTGCCCTTACGCACATATTCCATCGTTTTAAACGCCAGGCTCGGCTCGACGCCCATGGCAATAAGGTTATTCATAACGTCGTCGCGCGTGGCGATAGTATCTTCAGGCGGCTTGCCTTCCTTAATCAAATCCTGCGCATTGTTCAGCCATACGTCCGTACCGTGCGAATAACCTGATACGCGCACTATCTGGCCGAAGTTTTTCGGCTGTACGTCCTCAACCATCTGGCGTACAAAGCGTGTACCGAATTCCGGTATGCCGTATGTGCCGACGCTGCTGTTAATCTGGTCAGGCGTTACGCCAAGCGCTTTCGTATTGCGGAAGATAGACATTGTAGCTTCGTCGCCGATAGGGATTTTGGTCGGCTTGATATGCGTAAATTCTTCCAGCAGCTTAATAACCGTCGGGTCATCGTGGCCGAGTATATCAAGCTTAACCAGCCTGTCGTTGATAGAATGGTAATCGAAGTGTGTCGTTACCGTCGGGCTGTCCTTTTCATCGGCAGGATGGTTCATCGGCGTAATGTAATGAATATCCATATTGCGCGGCACAACCATAATGCCGCCCGGATGCTGGCCCGTTGTGCGTTTCAGCCCGGCAATTCCTTCAACAAGCCCCGCCATAAATGCCGGGTGCTTGGTCAGTCCTTTTTCCTCATAATATTTGCGCACGTAACCATAGGCGGTTTTGCTCGCCACCGTCGATATCGTACCGGCGCGGCAAACATTATCGCGCCCGAACAGTTCTTCGGTGTATTTATGAGCCACCGGCTGATATTCGCCGGAGAAGTTAAGGTCGATATCTGGAACCTTGTCGCCGTGGAAGCCGAGAAATACGGCAAACGGAATATTGTGTCCGTCGCGCCACATCGGCGTTCCGCAATGCGGACAGTTTTTCTCCGGCAGGTCGAAGCCGGAAGCATATTCGTTATTGGTAAAAAATTCGCTGTAACGGCATTTTGGGCAGCGGTAATGCGGCGCCAGCGGATTAACTTCGGTAATGTCAATCAACGTAGCAACCAGCGATGAACCTACCGAACCCCTGGAACCAACCAGATAACCGTCGTCCAGTGATTTGCGCACCAGCTTGTGCGCAATATAGTACAAAATCGCAAAGCCGTTGCTGATAATAGAATGAAGCTCGGTTTTGATTCGTTCTTCTACAATCTCCGGCAGCTCGTCGCCGTACCATTCATGCGCCTTGTCGTAAACCATTTGCGGCAGCGCTTCTACCGCGCCCGGTATCGAAGGCGAATAAAGCTGGTCGCGGTCCGGCACCGGCTTAATTTTATCTACCATATCGGCAACTTTGTTCGGGTTGGTTACACAAATTTCGTAAGCAACGTCTTTGCCGAGGTATTCAAATTCCGCCAGCATTTCTTCCGTGGTGCGATAATACAGCGGCGGCTGTTCGTCAGCGTCGCGGTAATGCTGCACGCCCTGCAAAATTGTGCGGAACTTGCTGTCTTCCGGATTTAAGAAATGCACGTCGCAGGTAGCAACGGTCATTTTGCCCATCTGTTTGCCAAGTTCGTAAATTTTGCGGTTGTAAGCCTTCAAATCGTCAATGGTGCATTTATTTTCGCGCACCAGGTACATATTGTTGCCCAGCGGCTGAATTTCCAGATAATCATAGAACGAAGCGATTTTAATCAGTTCTTCGTCACTCTTGCCTGCCCTTACGGCGCGGTAAAGTTCACCTGCTTCGCAGGCAGAACCCAAAATCAAACCGTCGCGGTGCTCCTGAATAATGGCACGCGGCAACGCGGGGCGGTTGTTGTAATATTTTAAATGGCTAAGCGTAACAAGTTTGTACAAATTACGCAGGCCGGTTTCATTTTTAGCCAGTATGATGATATGGTCAAGCGGCGTTTTTTTGCCGCGTTTGGGCTTCAGGCTGTCCGTCGGTTCAATATCGGCTCCTTCAACACCGCTGTCGCTGATGAGATAGCCTTCCATGCCGAAAATCAGCTTCAAATCGCTGCCTTCGGCGGCATCATAACAGAACGGAAAGGCCTGCACTACGCCGTGGTCTGTAATCGCCAGTGCCTTATGCCCCCATTTGATTGCCTTTTTAACCAAATCTTCCATCGGCGTCAGGGCGTCCAGCTTGCTCATTTTTGTATGGCAATGCAATTCTACCCTTTTAACCTCGGCATTATCCATGCGTTCTTCTTTTTCAATACGCATAATGCCCTTCGGCTCGATCGCCATCTCCTCAAAGGCATAACGGTCGCGTCTTGCATCGCCCATAATGCGCAGGTAAACGCCCGGCTTGATGCTGCCCTTAAACTTATGGCATTCCTCCAGTGTATCAAAGTACATATTAACGTAAATGCCGTTGGTATCGTCGCTTAAATTAAAGGTCAGCTTAACGCGGCCGGTGCGCAGCTCGCGCTCGTTAAATGAAGTCAGCACGCCGTCCTTATCAAAGCATTTTACAAACTGGCCTTCCACAACGACATTGTTTTCGTCTTCGGTAATATCATCCAACGGGCGCGGCTTGCCTTTAATGCGCTTGCCCCACAGCAGATTATCATCCTTTTTGCCGTTGCCGTACAAAAGTTCGTATGCTTTGGCAAATTCGGCATCAGCCTCACTGCCGCAGCTGCCCTGCTCGTCATAGGTATAACCTTCCAAATCGTTCTGCGGCGGTTCTTCCGGCAGAGGTATTTCCTCCGGCACGGGCTGACCACTGCAATCGGTTACAACAAATTCAGTTTCTTCCTGCGGTTCGGGCGGCAGCGGCACTTCGTCTGTCTTTGCCTTTCCGTTAACTGCCGTTTTGGCATTTACCTCCGCATTGCAGCAGGTAAATTTAACACCGCCGTGCAAAGAAAAAGCAGCGGCAAGTTTTTCTGCCACTGCCAAAGTAAGCCTTTCTTCAACCGGAGCAGCAGCCTTATACTCAATTTCCCATTCCGACAATCCGGCTAAAAATTCAAAAAACTTGGCTGTATCGGGGATAATGCAATATTTAGCCTTCATACCTTACCTTCCATAAAATTAACTTATATTTTCAATCGTAATAATGCCGCTGATGCTTTGCAGCCCGCGGGCAACTCCGTCTTTATCTGTGTTCTTGCCGATTTTTAAATAAAGCTCAAGCACAACCTCGTTTTTCTGCGCGTTGTTTTTAACATTCAGGGTTTTAACCTTAATATCATTTTCCGCCAGATACGAAGTAATATTCGTTATAATTCCCGGCTCATTGTTCGCCACAATGCGGATATAACGTCGTCCGTTGCTGGCAGCCACACCGAAGCGTTTTTCCCATTTGCGGAACGATACCAGCGTTATCAGCATAATTGCAGTCGATACGAAACTGAGTACATACATACCCGCACCGGCCGCAAGGCCGATAGCAGATACCATCCACAGGCTCGCCGCCGTCGTCAGGCCGCGCACCGTTACGCCTTCGTGCATGATAGTGCCCGCACCCAAAAAGCCGATGCCGCTGACAACCTGCGCCGCAATACGCGCCGAGTCCCTGTTGTTGGCATTGCTGATACCGCTGACATAAGTATCATCAAAGCCGTACATGGATACCAGCATAATCAGCGCCGAACCTACACAAACCAGTATATGCGTCCTGAAGCCTGCCGGGCGGTCGCCGCTGCCGCGTTCGATTCCGACAGCGCCGCCTAAAACCGTGGCTACAAGCAGGCGCAAAATCATGTCCCAGTTATGGACATTAAAGGCAAAGTGCTCCATCATACGAAACACCTCCAAGAAAATTAAGCGTTAACAGCCAGCTCCGCCAGAATATTTTTGATACCGGCTACATAATCGCCGTCCAACGGCAGATATTTAATTTCGCCGTTTTTGCGGATTTTAACTTCCAGCTGGCCGTTTGCCAGAGTTTTCGGGCCAACTACAACCCTTACCGGATAACCGATTAAGTCGGCATCCTTAAATTTAACGCCCGGGCGTTCGTTGCGGTCGTCGATAACGGTTTCCACACCGGCAGCTTTAAGCTCCTCGTAAATGGCTTCCGCCTTATCCCAGGATTCTTTATCTTTAGCGTTCATCGGCACAACCAGCACTTCATACGGTGCAATGGTTACCGGCCAGATGATGCCGTTTTCGTCGTGGTTCTGTTCAATGGCGGCAGCCATGGTACGGCTTACGCCGATGCCGTAGCAGCCCATAACCATCGGGCATTCCTTGCCTTCTTCGTCAAGGAAGGTTGCGTGCAGCGCTTCGCTATATTTGGTAAACAATTTAAATACCTGGCCTACTTCAATGCCGCGGGCCTTAACAACCGGCGCGCCGCAGTGCGGGCAGGGGTCGCCTTCCTGAATCATGCGGATATCGGCAACGTAGGTTACGTTAAAGTCGCGTTTCGGGTCAACATTCACAAAGTGGTAGCCCGCTTCGTTAGCGCCGCAGCAGATGTTGTGCATGTTCATAACAGTGCTGTCAACAACAACGGTTGCTTTGGTAAGGTCAATACCGACAGGGCCCATGTAGCCGCCGACGGTGCCTGCTGCAGTAAGCTGTTCTTCGCTTGCCATTTCCAGGCTGTCTTCCAGCACGCCGCAGGTATTGACGATTTTAATTTCGTTAACTTCATGGTCACCGCGTACAAAGCACAAAATCAAACCTTTATTGCTGTTATAGGCAACAGCTTTAACGGAATGGTCAACAGGCAGTTTCAGATATTCGCAAACAGCTGCAATGGTTTTGCATTCCGGAGTAACAACCTTTTCCATCGGCTTAACTTCTTCGTCGGCCGCTGCAATCGGTTTCAGTTCCGCTTTTTCAACATTGGCTGCATAATCGCATTTGCTGCAGAAAACAATTTCGTTTTCGCCGCTGCCCGCAATAACGGTAAACTCGTGCGAGCCGCTGCCGCCAATCGCGCCGGAATCCGCTTCAACCGGGCGGAAGTTCAAACCGCAGCGCGTAAACACCTTGCTGTAAGCGTCATACATTTTCTGGTAGGAAACATCCAAACCTTCAACATTTTTATCAAAGGAATAAGCATCCTTCATAATAAATTCGCGCCCGCGCAGAAGGCCGAAACGCGGTCTTTTTTCGTCGCGGTATTTGTTCTGAATCTGGTAAACACATAAAGGAAGCTGCCTGTAAGAGCGCACGTCCTGACGGATAAGGGTTGTTACCATTTCTTCGTGCGTCGGGCCAAGGCTGAACGGCCTTTCATGGCGGTCCATCAATTTAAACATTTCCTGCCCGTAAACATCCCAGCGGCCGCTTTCCTGCCAGATTTCCGCAGGCTGCACAATCGGCATCAAAAGCTCCTGCGCGCCGGTAGCGTCCATTTCCTCACGCACAATGTTTTCTATTTTTTTCAGCACGCGCCATGCCAAAGGCAGATAGCTGTAAATACCTCCGGCTGCTTTGCGTATAAAACCTGCGCGCAGCATCAGCTGATGGCTGATAACCTCCGCTTCGGCGGGAACTTCCCTTAAAGTAGGAGCGTACATTTGGGATACTCTCATTATTTATTCTTCCTTTCCGTCAAAATTTTGTCTATTTCTTTAAATAATTCATCAACTATTTCATCTTCGCGCACCTTGCGCAAAATTTCGCCCTTGCGGAACAAAAGCCCTTCGCCGATGCCGCCCGCAATGCCAACGTCGGCTTCACGCGCTTCGCCCGGCCCGTTAACCACACAGCCCATAACGGCAACTGTTATCGGTTCGGTAATGTCTGCCAGCTTCTTTTCCACCGTCAGTGCCAGCTTTTCAAGGTTAATCCTCGTCCTGCCGCAGGTCGGGCACGAAATTAAAGTCGGCCCATATTCACGCAGCCCCAACGCTTTTAAAATGGCAAAGCCGGTTTTAACTTCTTCCACCGGGTTGCCTGTCAGCGATACGCGTATGGTGTCGCCGATTCCTTCGGCCAGCAGCGTGCCAATGCCCACCGCCGATTTAATAATCCCCGAATTAACCGTACCAGCCTCGGTAATGCCAACATGCAGCGGATAATCGCACTGCGAAGCCAGTAAACGGTAAGCGGCAACCGTTAAAGGCACATCATGCGCTTTAAGAGATATTTTAATGTTGCGGTAATCCATGCTTTCCAAAATACGGATGTGACGCCACGCTGCTTCAACAAGTACTTCCGGCGTGGGATGCCCGTATTTTTCCAGCAAATCTTTAGGCAGCGAACCGGCATTTACGCCGATGCGTATTGGTATGTTCAGCGGCTTAACCGCTTCTACTACCGCACGCACCTTATCGTCGCCGCCGATGTTGCCCGGGTTCAGGCGCAGGCCGCTTATGCCTGCCTCCACCGCTGCCAGTGCCAGCTTATAATCAAAATGGATATCGGCAATTACCGGTATCGGGCTGTTTTTACAAATCTCTTTCAGCGCTTCCGCCGCTGCCATATCAGGTACGGCGCAGCGCACAATGTCACAGCCTGCCGCCGCCAGCTCGTTAATCTGCACCAGCGTTGCCGCCGCGTCATCCGTTCTGGTGTTGGTCATGGACTGCACGGCAACGGGCGCACCGCCGCCGATTTTTACATTGCCCAACTGTATTTGCCTTGTTTTCCTGCGTTCCATCAGGCCACCTCTTTATCTGGATATATCACTGAAAATTGCCCACACGGTTAAAGTCAGAATCAGCCCGACGCCGATACTCTGAATCATCGTCGCCGCTCTTTCGCCCAACGGTTTGCCGCGCAGCGCTTCCAAAATCAAAAGCACAAAATGCCCGCCGTCCAGTGCCGGCAGCGGCAGCAAATTGATAATGCCAAGGTTGATGCTTAAAAGCCCGACAAGGTTCAGCAGCGGCATCCAGCCGCTTTCCGCAGCCTCGCCCGCTATTTTGGCAATGCCGATAGGGCCTGTAACATCTGCCGGGGCAGCGCCCGTAACGATTTTATACAAACCGTCCAGCATCATCACCATAATGTAGTACGTATATTTAAAGCCCATTTGCAGGGATTCAAAAATGCCGAAGTCCTTATGCTCAACCTGCGGCGAAATGCCCACCAGCGCTTTGCCGTAATTTTTATCAAATTCCGGTTTTAAGGTGTAATCCTTCGTCACGCCGTTGCGTTCAGCCGTCAGCGTTACTTCGTTTTCGCCGTAGGTATTCAGCTCCGTAACCATTTCGGTCCACGTAGCGACAGGCTTGCCGCCAACTGCCAAAATTTTGTCGCCCGCCTGCAACCCTGCTTCAACGGCAGCTTTGCCCGGCATTACATAGCCAAGCACCGGTTTATCGACAGGTACTTCCAGCCCGTTGGCTGCAAAAATGCCCGTAAACAAAAACACCGGCAAAATAAAATTCATCAAAACGCCCGCCATTATAACCAGCATACGCGCCGGTATCGGCTTGGACTTGAACGCTCCCTCATCGGCAGGCTCATCCGGCTCCATGCCGGCAATTTTATTATACCCGCCCAGCGGGATAATCCTTAAACTGTACAGCGTTTCGCCATATTTCTTCTGAAAAATGTTCGGACCGAAGCCGATGGCAAATTCATCGACGCGCATGCCCGTCATTTTTGCGGTAATAAAGTGCCCGAATTCGTGTACCGTTACCAGTACGCCGAACACAAAAAGGGCCGCAAGCAAAGTTGTCACTAACTTCCTCCTGTATTACAAGCTGCTCAAAAATCCGCGCGCTGCTTCGCGTGCAGCGGCGTCTGTATTTTCAATGTCGCTCAGCTCGGGCTGCAAAATATTTTTGTGCCCGGCAACGACATGTTCTATTGTCTTAATTATATCAAGATATTTAATTTTGCCGTCCAAAAAGGCGTAAACCGTTTCTTCGTTGGCGGCGTTAAAGGCACACGGCAGCGTGCCGCCCTGCCTGCCGCATTCAACTGCAATTTTAAGCGCGGGGAAGGCTTCCGTATCCGGCGCTAAAAAGGTCAGCGTGCCGGCTTTTACAAAATCAAGCTGCCCAAAAGCATTGTCGTAACGCTGCGGATAGGAAAACGCATACTGTATCGGCAGGCGCATATCCGGCAAACCCATCTGCGCAATGACAGAGCCGTCGTTAAACTCTACCATGCTGTGCACAATGCTTTGCGGATGCACGACAACATCTATTTTATCATAAGGCATGTCAAACAGCCAGTGTGCTTCAATAACTTCCAGTCCTTTATTGGCAAGCGTGGAAGAATCAACCGTAATCTTTTTCCCCATGCTCCAGTTGGGGTGCTTTAAGCACTGCGCCAAAGTCACATCAGCCAGTTCTTCTTTGGTTTTGCCCAAAAACGGACCCCCGCTGGCAGTAATAATCAGGCGTTTAACTTCATCTTTTTTGCCGCCCTGCAGCGATTGAAAAATAGCGCTGTGCTCGCTGTCGACAGGTGTCAGCGAAACGCCGTGTTTTTTTACGGCTTCCATCACGATGCTGCCTGCGGCAACCAGCGTTTCCTTGTTGGCAAGGGCAATATCCTTGCCGTGCTTAATTGCTTCCAGCGTCGGCAAAAGCCCTGCGTAACCAACCATGGAAGCCAGCACCGTATCGACGCCGTCGTAAGTAACTGCTTCAAGTAAGCCTTCCCTGCCCGCCAGTATTCTGGTTTTGCCGCTGTAACGCTCTTTTAAACGCTGCGCCGCCTTTTCATCGGTCAGCACTGCCATATCGGGGGCAAATTGTTCAATCTGCTCCTCCATCAGCACGTCGTTTACATGCGCCGCCAGCACTTTTATTTTCAGCTTATCGGGGTTGGCAGCCGCCACTTCCAGCGTCTGTTTGCCAATCGAACCCGTACTGCCAAGAACAGCTACGTTTTTCATCGCCATACCTCCAAGGGGATTACATAAAAAAGCTGTTAACCATAACGCTCAACAAAAATACATAATAGCCGACCGGAATTGCGAACAGCAAACTGTCGCAGCGGTCCAGCACGCCGCCATGCCCCGGGAAGATTCTACCGGAATCCTTAACGCCGAAGTTGCGTTTTAAAATGGATTCCACCAAGTCGCCCAGCGGCGCAACAATTGCCACGCCAACGCCCAGCAGCACCGCCAGAAGCGTAGACCCCTGGAACACATTGGCAGCATTAAGATAATGCAAACCGCCCATAATTACGGCCACGCTGCCGATAAAACCGGCAACAGCGCCTTCTACCGATTTATTGGGGCTGATGGTCGGGCACAGCTTATGTTTGCCAAAAGCGGAACCTGCAAAATATGCAAAGGTATCACTCGCCCAAACGCCAAGCATAATAACCCAGAACAAAATCTCGCCGCGGTCAATCGGCAAGCCCCACAGGCTTACCTGCAAATCAGCCGACGTAAAATACAAAGCATCGCGCAGCAGGATAAAATGCGCAAAGCCAAAGCCGATGTACACCACAGCCATTACGGAAAGCGCCGTATTATACGCCCACTTGCCGTCCGCATGGTGGCGCGCCATGCCTTCAAGCATTACCAGTATCACGCCCAGCATTAAAATAGCCGGGAACAGCAAAAACGAATACACGCTGATGTAACGGAACACAGCCGCCGCATAAATCAGGCAAATCATCGTCATGCCGGTCGAAAGCCAGTACACATCCTGCCCATTGGCACGCGCCATATTCCTGAACTCAAACAAACCCACCGTTGCCAGCGCAAACACTGCGGCATCAAACAAATATCCACCCTGGTGGATTAAAAATATAACTACCGGCAAAGCAACAATGCCGGTTATAATTCTTTTTAACATTACCACACCGCCAACTATTTAGTAATCAAACCGCCGTAACGGCGTTCGCGCCCACCGTAAGCCTTTACCGCCTCCAAAAACATTTCGGGCGTAAAAGCAGGCCAGTAAACCTCTGTCGTCCAAATCTCGGCGTAAGCAATCTGCCACAGCATAAAATTGCTAATGCGCAAATCACCGCCCGGGCGGATTAACAAATCCGGCGCAGGCAGCCCTTTGGTATACAGATAGTTTTCAAAATGCGCAGCGTTTATATCTTCAACCTTCAGCGAACCGCCCTGCACATCAGTAACAATGTTCTGCACCGCATGCAGAATTTCAGCCTGTCCGCCGTAGTTTATAGCCAAATTTAAAATAATGCCGGTATTTTCTGCCGTTACCTTTTCGGCGTGCTCCATTTTCTGGCGCACAACTTCAGGCAGTCCTTCGCGGCTGCCCATAAAACGCACCTGCACGTTGTTTTTGTGGAACTCGTCAATCTCGCTGGTCAAATAGCGGCTTAACAGTTCCATAATAAAATTAACTTCCGTCACCGGGCGTTTCCAGTTTTCGGTAGAAAAAGCGTAAGCGCTGATAATTTTAACGCCAATCTTATCGGCAGTTTTAACAATATTTTTTAAGGTTTCCGCCCCTGCCTGATGCCCAAAGGTGCGCGGTTTGCCCTGCGCCTTGGCCCAGCGCCCGTTGCCGTCCATGATGATGGCAATATGCTGCGGAACTTTTTCCGGGTCGATGCCGGTTGTATCTACACTAATATCTTTATTGCCGGTTTTAAATTTAAATAAAGTATTAAACACAGTATCACCTTTCCGTTAAAGGCAATAAAACTGAGGTACCTCCCCTGAAAAGAGGAGGCTACTTCAGTTCTACGCAATAAATCAGGGTTGTGAAATTGCACCAACCGGGCAAGCGCCTGCGCAAGCGCCGCATTCAACGCATTCTTCGCCGATTTCATATTTGCCGTCGACTTCTTTGATTGCGCCAACCGGGCAGGTAGCAGCGCAAGTGCCGCAGCCTACACATTCATCTTTATTGATTTTCAGAGCCATCCTGTACGCCTCCTTTCCTGTATCTTCTTACAGTAATGATTTCTGCTTTATTGTTATCCAGCTCGCGCTGTCTAACCACATATTCGGTAATGCTGCCCTCCTGCGGCACGCCTTTGGATTTCGGCGGCTCGGTGGCAGTAACTTCGCAGGTATAGCCTGCCTGCTTTAAAATGCGCAGCGCCTCGCTAATCTCCAGCGCCAGAACGTCAGGAAACCCCATCAGATTTCCATAACCTCTTTTTCCTTGTGTTCCATAACGGTATCCACTTCTTTAATGAACTTATCGGTCATTTTCTGGATATCGTCATTAGCTTTTTTAGCCTCGTCTTCCGTAATTTCTTTAGCTTTTTCGGCTTTCTTTACGGCATCGTTGGCATCGCGGCGCAGGTTTCTTACGCTTACGCGTGCGTCTTCTGCTTTTTTATGTACGGTTTTAACCAGTTCTTTACGTCTTTCTTCCGTCAGCTGCGGCAGGTTCAAACGGATTACGCTGCCATCGCTGTTCGGGTTCAGGCCCAAATCGGATTTCATAATAGCGCGTTCAATGTCTTTCAGCAGGTTCTTTTCCCATGGCTGAATGATAATCATGCGCGGTTCGGGCACGGTTACGCTGGCAACCTGGTTAACAGGCGTCGGCGTGCCGTAATATTCAACCATTACCTTGTCCAGCAGCGAAACGCTGGCGCGGCCTGCGCGCACGGAAGCAAGGTCAACGCGCAAAACGTCAACGGTTTTGTGCATCTTCGTCTGTGTTGTTTCCAAAATCTCCTTAATTTCTGTCATCTTACTTTCCTCCCACCAAAGTACCAATCTTTTCGCCCAAAGCGGCTTTTAAAATATTGCCAGGTTTATCAATGTTAAACACAACAATGGGTATTTTGTTATCCATGCACAGGCTGATAGCAGTAGAATCCATTACGCTCAGCTTACGCTGGATTACTTCGATATAATCGAGCTCCTCGAACATTTTAGCGTCCGGATTTTTGGCCGGGTCGCTGTCATAAACGCCGTCCACACCTTTTTTAGCCATCAGGATGGCATCGGCTTCAATTTCAGCAGCACGCAGCGCAGCAGTCGTATCGGTAGAAAAATACGGGTTGCCGGTGCCTGCCGCAAAAATAACTACCCTTTCCTTTTCCATATGGCGGATAGCCCTGCGCCTGATATAAGTTTCGGCAATCTGGCGCATTTCAATAGCGGTCTGTACACGGGTCGGTACACCAAGGTTTTCCAGCGCGCCCTGCAAAGCCAGCGAGTTGATTACCGTTGCCAGCATGCCCATATAGTCCGCAGTTGCCCTGTCCATACCTTTCGAGCTGCCGGACAGTCCGCGCCAGATGTTGCCACCGCCGTTAACAACAGCAACTTCAAGGCCTGCTTCCGTTACGTCCTTAATTTGTCTGGCAATGGAATCTACTACCAGCGGGTCAATGCCAAAGCCCTTTTCGCCTGCCATGGCCTCGCCGCTTAATTTTAAAACCACACGTTTAAATTTACTTTGTTCTGCCAAAATGCACGCCCCCTATACCGTAAAATTTACATACTTTTACATCTTGTTCTATATTCTACAAATACTCTGTTTTTCCTCTTTTTAGGCGCCAAAATTCAAAAGAACTTTGCAAAACAGGCAAAAAATAAAGAGAGTACCTAAGCACTCTCTTTATTCAACAAGTATTATTTTACAAAAGACATAACTTCTGCTGCAAAATCTTCCTGTTTCTTTTCAATGCCTTCGCCCAGCTGATAACGGGTAAAGCGGCGGATGGAAATGTTTTCGCCGATTTTGGCAATGGATTCGGTAATCAGGTCGCTAATGGTTTTGTCCGGGTCTTTAACAAAGGGCTGCTCTAACAGGCAAACTTCTTTGTAGTATTTTTCAATACGGCCGGAAACCATTTTTTCAATGATTTTTTCCGGTTTGCCTTCGTTGCGGGCCTGTTCGGAAAGAACCATTTTTTCATGTTCGAGTTCTGCGGTCGGAACTTCTTCACGGCGCAGGTAGCTCGGGTTTGCAGCAGCAATGTGCATTGCGATATCTCTAACGAGGTTTTTGAAATCGTCGGTTTTGGCAACGAAGTCAGTTTCGCAGTTAACTTCAACCAGAACGCCGATACGGCCGCCGCCATGGATGTAGGATTCTACCAAACCTTCGGCAGCAATGCGGCCGGCTTTTTTAGCTGCGGCAGCAAGGCCTTTTTCACGCAGGAAGTCAATTGCTTTATCCATATCGCCTTCGGTAGCGGCAAGGGCTTTTTTGCAGTCCATCATGCCGGCGCCGGTGCGTTCACGTAATTCTTTTACTAATGCAGCGGTAATTTCAGCCATTTATTTTTCCTCCTGAAATCTTAAAAATTATTCTGCGTCTTCAGCAACAGCAGTTTCTTCAGCCGGAACTTCGGCAGCTTCTTCGGTCTGCATGCCCTGACGGCCTTCCAGAACTGCGTCAGCCATTTTAGCGGTCAGCAGTTTAACAGCGCGGATAGCGTCGTCGTTTGCCGGGATTACATGGTCGATAACATCCGGGTCGCAGTTGGTGTCAACGGTTGCAACGATAGGAATGTTCAGTTTGCGAGCTTCCATAACGGCAATGTTTTCTTTACGCGGGTCGATGATGAACAGAGCACCCGGCAGTTTTTTCATATCTTTAATACCACCAAGGTATTTGGTCAGTTTTTCCATTTCATGGCGCAGGCCGATAACTTCTTTTTTCGGCAGTACGTCAAAAGTGCCGTCAGCTTCCATAGCTTCAAGGGTGCGCAGGCGTTTGATTCGGCCCTGGATGGTTTTGAAGTTAGTCATCATGCCGCCCAGCCAACGTTCGTTTACATAGAACATGTTGCAGCGCAGAGCTTCTTCACGGATAGCTTCCTGAGCCTGTTTTTTGGTACCAACGAACAGAATGCTTTCGCCGCTTGCAGCAACGTCACGCATAAAGTTGTAAGCTTCTTCTACCTTTTTAACGGTTTTCTGCAGGTCGATGATATAGATGCCGTTTCTTTCGGTGAAGATGTACGGAGCCATTTTCGGGTTCCAGCGGCGGGTCTGATGACCGAAGTGTACGCCGGCTTCGAGTAATTGTTTCATAGAGATGATTGCCATTTTTTATTCCTCCTGTTTTTTCCTCCGCCTGTTTCTTCTCTGCCCTAACCAAATCGGACAGCGGGCAAATCCGCAGGCGTGTGTATTTTTACACGCGTAATATTATATCACAAGCCTT
>CASEGD010000020.1 GCA_949287345.1 uncultured Phascolarctobacterium sp.
ATTCTTTGCAGGATTACGTTATCGCCGCTTTTTACCACCAGTTTCACCTTGCGCTCGGGGTTAGCCACACGCATGAACAGGCGCACCTGTTCGCCTGCTTCCGGCAGGTTCAGGCACTGCGGCACGCAGGTACGCACGCCTTTTTCGGCGGTTACGGTAACAAATTTGGTGTTGCCGTCCAGCTTGCCCTGTGCTTCCAGTGCGGCAAATTTACCGGCAATTTCCGCTTCCTCGGATACAAAGTCAACCAGGTCATGCACATGCACAACATTGCCTGCGGCATAAAAACCGGGCAGGCTGGTCTGACGGTGCTGGTCCACAACCGGGCCGTTGGTCAGCGGGTACATTTTCAAATCCAGCCCGCGGCTGAGTTCGTTTTCCGGAATCAGTCCGACGGAAAGCAAAACGGTATCGCAGTCGATGTCAAATTCCGTACCCGGAATCGGGCGCATTTTTTCATCAACCTTGGCAACGGTAATGCCGTTAACGCGGTCCTTACCGTGGATTTTTACAATTGTATGGGAAAGATACAAAGGAATATTATAATCGTTCAAGCACTGTACAATATTACGGGTCAAACCGTTGGAGAACGGGCAGATTTCCAGCACTGCCTGCACCTTGCAGCCTTCAAGGCTCATGCGGCGCGCCATGATAAGGCCGATATCGCCGCTGCCTAAAATAACGATTTTATGCCCGGGGATGTAACCTTCCATGTTAACCATGCGCTGTGCCGCACCGGCGGTAAATACGCCTGCGGGGCGTTCGCCCGGAATGCGGATAGCGCCGCGGGTACGTTCGCGGCAGCCCATTGTTAAAATAACGGTTTTGCCCTTAACTTTAATCAAACCGTGGTCGGGGCTTACGGCAACGACGGTTTTGTCTTTTTCAACGCTCAAAACCATCGTATCAGTCAGGCACTCAATTTCCGGTTTATCTTTTACAAGTTCAATGCAGCGGTGAGCATAGCCCGGTCCGGTCAGTTCCTCCTTAAAATGGTGCAGGCCGAAACCGTTGTGGATGCACTGCTGCAAAATGCCGCCCAGCTCGCGGTCACGCTCAATTACCAAAACGCTTTTCGCGCCGTTCTGCCATGCGCTGTAAGCAGCCGAAAGCCCGGCAGGACCGCCGCCGACAATTACTATATCATAAAGGTCTTTAAGCTTTCATTATTCCTGCCCGCCTTTCACGTCAGTTTTTTCATAATATAAATGCGAATCCTTGCGTTCCTTCAGCACATCTGCTACGGAAACGCCAAGCTCGCGCGCCAGAATCTGCGTTACGCGCGGGCCGCAGAAACCGCCCTGGCAGCGTCCCATACCGGCGCGGGTACGGCGTTTAACGGCGTCCACCGTCGTTGCTCCGCACGGCGCTTTAATGGCAGCCACAATCTCGCCTTCGGTAACAGTTTCGCAGCGGCAGATAACACGGCCGAACAGCGGCTCTTTCGCAATCAAATCAGCTTTTTCGCTGTCGGTAAGCCTTGTAAAATGAATTTGTTTCGGCAAAGCAGCCTTAAAATCTGCCTTTTTATTCATCGGCAGGTATTTGGCAACTGCTTCGGCAATTTCTTCTGCAACGGCGGGAGCAGCGGTCAAGCCCGGGGACTGCATGCCGGCAGCGTTAAACAGCCCTTCAACGCAGGAAGCGCCCAGAACAAAATCACCGTTGTCCGATACAGCGCGCAGACCGGCAAATTCGGTAATGGCAGCACCCATCGGCAGGTTCGGAATCAGCTTGCGTGCCGAAGCAATAATTTGGTCCATGCCCGGCGCAGTAACACTGGTGTCTTCCTTATCGTCCATATCGTTGGCGTTAGGCCCGATAAAGGTGTTGCCGTGCGTAGTGGTGCAAACCAGAATGCCCTTGGAATTTTTGGCAGGCGTCGGGAAAACAACGCCGTACACCAAATCATTGCAGGCAGTTTTATCAAACAAAATGTATTCGCCCTTACGGGGATGGATTTTAAAGCTGTCGTCACCGGCAAGATGCGCGATTTCATCGGCATAAACGCCGGCAGCGTTAACGACGCATTTAGTTTTAATAGCGCCGAGATTTGTTTCAACGACGGTAATTTTGCCGTCTTCCTTAACAAAACCGGTTACGCGGCAGTTGCGGATAACTTCCGCACCGTTCTGCATAGCGCACTGGGCAAAACGCAGCGCAGCCTCAAACGGCCAGCAAACACCGGCAGTCGGCGCCCACAGTGCGGCAACGGCAGTGGTAAGGTTCGGCTCTTTGGCCAGCACTTCTTCACGGCTTAAAATTGCCAGATCGGGCACGCCGTTGTTTTTACCGCGTTCCAACAGCTCTTTTAAGGTTTCAACTTCTTCATCGTTAGTTGCAACAACCAGCGAACCGGTCCATTTAATGTCAAGGTCCAGCTCGTCCTCCAGCTGATGGTACAAACGGTTGCCCAACACATTCATAATAGCCTTGTTGCTGCCGGTCGGTGCGTCAAAACCTGCATGCAGGATAGCGCTGTTAGCCTTGGTCGTGCCGCAGGCAACATCCGGTTCTTTTTCCAGCAAAACGCATTTTACATCATACTTGCTCAGCTCGCGCAAAATAGCGCAGCCGACAACGCCGCCGCCAACAACAACGACATCCGCCTCTTTGATAAAATCCATTTCGTCACATCCTAAACTTAATCAGTATTTAAAGTAATTTTAACACATTTGTTACAGAAATTGAATATTTTCCACGCTAAGTTATCAGAAAAATTTAAGTAAAACCGCAGCGGGATGAAACTTGTCCCGATTTTTATTATTTGACAGGCCAAAACCATTATTTTAAAATTAAATTAAGAAAGAAGGTGCGCCTATGAAAAAAATCTTTTTAATTTTCTGCTTAATACTGTGCCTTTTTAATACCGCCTGGGCGGAAGAAGGAAAAGAAACTGCTGAGACCAAAGCTCCCGCTGCTGCGGAAGAACAGCAAACCGAAAAACAAAACGACATCAAAGTGCTGCTTGACGCCGAAGATGTAGAACAGGCTTTGCTGGCTGGCATTAACGATAACTGCTATCTGGAAATTGAAGAAGGCAAGTACATTGCTTATAAAATTGACGTGAAAGACGACGATACGCGCCGCGATTTGTTTAAAAAAGCACCGGCCGAACGCGTTAACCACCTTACCACCAACAACGAAGAAATTTACAACTACCTGACCAAATTTATCCAGAGCCGCGAAAAATCCGGCCGCAAATATTACGGCTACCGCATTACCGGCGGCATTGAAGAAAACGCCACCTTGCCTGACGGCAGCACCGCTTACAAATTCTGGTTCATGAAGCTGGACGAAGATGACGGCAGCGGCGGCTGGCGCATCCCGATCGGCATCGGTATAGGCATTGGCGGCGGCCATCACCACGGCCCGTGGGTCGGCGTCGGCTGGTAAAATTTAAAAACTGCAAACAAAAATCCGCATTGAAAACCAATGCGGATTTTTTATTTAACTTTTATTCTTCTTCGTCTTCGTGCTGTACGGCCGCCAGCGAAACAACCTTATCTCCTTCGCTCAAAGTCATCAGCTTAACGCCCTGCGCGTTGCGCCCAAACTGGCTGATGCCTTCACCGTCGATGCGTATGATGATGCCCGCTGCGGTAATTAGCAAAATTTCCTGTTCGGGGTTGATAACCTTCATACCTACAACAGCGCCGGTTTTTTCAGTTACCTTAATGTTGATAACACCTTTGCCGCCGCGGGTCTGCTTGCGGTATTCGCTTACTGCCGTGCGTTTGCCAAGGCCTTCTTCGGTAGCCGTCAAAACTTCTTCGTTTTCGCCGGTTACGCTGTCCATGGCAACAACCTCATCGTCAAAGCCCAGCTGGATGCCGCGTACGCCGTGCGCAGTACGTCCCATCGGGCGCACATCCTGCTCGTCAAAGCGGATTGCAAGTCCGCGTCGCGTTGCCAGAATAATCTCGCTGTTGCCGTCAGTCAGCTCAACGCCGATAAGTTCTTCATTGTCGTCCAGCGTCATGGCAATCAGCCCGGCTTTACGCGCACTGTTAAAATCGTTCAGATTGGTCTTTTTAACCGTGCCCTTATTGGTTGCCATAAACATAAACTGGTCTTCTTTAAATTCCTTAACCGGAATGACCGCCGTTATCTTTTCGCCCTGCTCAATCGGCAGCAGGTTGATAATTGCCGTGCCTTTGGCAGTGCGGCCTGCTTCGGGGATTTCGTAGCCCTTCTGGCGGTAAACCCTGCCCTTATTGGTAAAGAACAGAATATTATGATGCGTGGTGGAAAGGAACAAATGCTCGGCGCAGTCGTCGTTCTTTTTGCCGCTGCCGCCGGTTTTTCCCATGCCGCCGCGCTTCTGGCTGCGGAAGTTATCCAAAGTCTGGCGTTTGATATAACCCTGATGGCTAATAGTGATAACAATATCTTCCTCGGCAATCAGGTCTTCGATATCCATATCGGAAGTATCTACCGAAAGTTCAGTGCGGCGCGCGTCGCCGAACTTCTTCTTCATTTCCAGCAGGTCTTCCTTGATAATGCCCAAAACTTTGTGTTCGTCTGCCAAAACGCTCTCCAGCCAGTCAATCGTTTCCAAAACGTCGATGTATTCGTCGTCAATCTTCTTGCGTTCCAAACTGGTCAGGCGCTGCAGGCGCATATCTAAAATAGCCTGTGCCTGGCGCTGGCTCAGCGCAAATTTTTCCATCAAAGCGGCTCTTGCCGTATCGGCGTTGGCGCTGTTGCGGATAGTGCTGATTACCTCGTCCAGATGGTCAAGCGCAATCTTCAAGCCCTCCAAAATGTGGGCGCGCTCTTTCGCCTTGCCCAGCTCGTAACGGGTACGGCGGGTAATAACACCCTTCTGGTGGTCAAGGTAATAATTTAAAATCTGTTTTAAATTCAGCACGCGCGGATGCCCGTTAACCAGTGCCAGCATAATAATGCCGAAGCTGGTCTGCAGTTGCGTATGCTTGTAAAGCTGGTTCAAAACAACGTCCGGTACGGCGTCGCTCTTAAGCTCGATAACAACGCGCATACCACGGCGGTCCGATTCGTCGCGCAAATCGGTAATGCCTTCAATAACGCCGTCTTTAACTAACTGCGCAATGCTTTCAATCAGGCGTGCCTTGTTGACCTGATACGGAATTTCGCTGACCACAATGCGGTGCTTGCCCTTCTGCATCGGTTCAATTTCGGCGCGCGCGCGGATTTTAACAATGCCGCGGCCGGTATTGTAAGCGTTTTTAATGCCTTCCGTGCCAAGAATAATGGCACCGGTCGGGAAGTCCGGTCCTTTAATGGCAGTCATCAGCTGAGGGATTTCCACATCGGGATTATCAATCAGCATTACCAGGCCGTCCACAACCTCGCCCAGATTATGCGGCGGAATATTGGTTGCCATGCCGACGGCGATACCGGCACTGCCATTGATTAAAAGCGCCGGTACTTTGGAAGGCAGTACACTCGGCTCTTTTAACGATTCATCGTAGTTCGGTACAAAATCGACGGTTTCTTTTTCAATGTCTTCCAGCATAACCTCGGCAATTTTGGTCATGCGCACTTCGGTGTAACGCATTGCTGCCGCGCTGTCACCGTCCACGCTGCCGAAGTTACCATGGCCGTCAACCATCAGGTAACGGGTAGAAAAATCCTGCGCCAGACGTACAATGGCGTCGTAAACGGCAGTATCACCGTGAGGATGATATTTACCTAAAACTTCGCCGACGATACGGGCAGATTTTTTATACGGCTTGTTGGAAGCCATGCCTGCTTCCTGCATAGCGTAAAGAATACGCCTGTGTACAGGTTTTAAACCGTCGCGCACATCGGGCAGCGCCCTTTGCACAATAACGCTCATCGCATAGTCAATATACGATTTCTGCATTTCTTCTTCGATATAGACCGGTAAGACCTTGCCTGCTCCTGTCTCTAAATCCACAATATCACCTCAACCCTTAATTAAAGAAAATATCATATATCTGTTTGCCTATTAAAAGCGTTGTAACCGTTAAAAACAGCGGCCTTACATAAGCAGCGCCGTGCTTTATGGCCATGCGCGTGCCAAAATAAGCGCCAACCATCATGCTTATGCCCATGATGATGCCATACAGCCACACTACCGACCCGTTATAAATAAAGGTCGCCAGTGCGCTTAAATTACTGGCTGTGTTCAGCGCTTTGCCGTTACCGGCCGCCGTAACAAAATCACAGCCCAGAAATAAAAAACCGAAAATTAAAAATGTGCCTGTGCCCGGCCCGAAAAAGCCGTCGTAAAAACCCATCACAAGCGCCAGTAAAAAAGCGCCTGCCAGCGATAATTTGCTGAATTCGGTTTTTCCCTTAACACTGCCCCAATCCTTATGTTGGTAAGTATAAAAGGCAATCAGCACCAGCATGGCGACTACCAGCTTGCGCATAAAATCCTGCGGCAGCAGATGCACCGTATAAGCACCGCACACAGAACCAATAACTGACAGCGGTACCAGCGAAATAACCAGCTTTTTGTTGATATGACCGGAACGCCAGAAGGAAATTACGCTTGTAACCGCGCCCATGCTTGCCGCAAGTTTGTTGGTGCCAAGCACCATGCTTACCGGCAGCCCCGAACTTAACAGCGCCGGTACGGAAATCAGCCCGCCGCCGCCGACCGTGGAATCAATAAACGCGGCGACAAAACCGGTAATAACAAACAAAACGATATTAAATAAATCAAGACTTTCCATTTTTTATAAATACCTCTTACGGCAATTCGCAGCCGGCTGTTTTTAAATAAAGACCGGTGCAGCCGCCGTGGCATTTTACTTTTATAACATCTGCCGTAATTTCATTGCTGACGGCATAGGGGTTATTCTGTAAAAGCGGTGCATTTTCCAAAGGCCATCTTGCGCCGCTGATGCTGACATTGCTGTCGGTAAGCGGCAAAAGTGAAAGCGCCGTAAAATCCTGCTGCGGTGTAAATTCAAGGCTTTCGCCAGATGTAAGCAAAACCATAACTTCTGTTTCGTCAGCCATTATTACGGGTACGCTGCTTTTTTGTTTATACGCCAGCAGCGAAAACACATTGCTGTAAAGATGGTCGAACCTGCCGCCCCAGATACCGGTTATTAAAAGCGGCGCTTTCTGCGGCAGCATGGTCAGCAAAAGCTGCAAATCCGTATCATCCTTGGCAGGATTGAATTTAACAGTTTTTATATTTTGCTGCTGCGCCAGCTGTAAATAATCTTTACCGGCACTGTCGGCGTCACCGCATAACAGTTCAGGCTTCATGCCTGCATCAAAGCAGATTTCAATGCCCTTATCGGCGCAGTAAACTTTTTTACCGGCAGCGGCATCTTTAAACCATTCTAAATCAGGCTTGCGCCCGCCGGCAGCGGCAACAACAAAATCATTGCCGCATTCTTCATAATTTTTTATAACAAACCTTCCCTGCGGCAGGCTTAATGCAATTTCCATCAGGATTTCTTTTTAGCGGCGGCAGGTTTAATAATAATCTGCCCGTCCTCTTTATAAACTTTCCAGTCGGCTTCGCCCTTGGTATTTTTAAACCAGTCCATGCTTATTTCCAGCAGATAACGGTTTAATTTTGCCAAAGCTTCGTCCGGCAGTAAAATTTCTTTGCTGTCCGCTTTTTTAGCGGTTTTTAATTTTTTATTTTTTACGGGCTCGTTGCCATAAATGGCGTTTTCGAAGCTTACTTCTTCTTCGTAGCCCTTTAACATATCCTCATCGGATAGATTTTTTCTGATTTTCATGTTTTCACCCAATTACAAATCAAGATTACGTACTTTACCGGCGTTCTGCTCAATGAACTGACGGCGCGGTTCAACCTTATCGCCCATCAGCACGGAGAAAATAGCGTCCGCTTCAGCAGCGTCCTCTAAATGTACCTGTAAAACGGTACGCGCTTCCGGGTTCATTGTGGTTTCCCATAGCTGTTCCGGGTTCATTTCGCCAAGGCCTTTATAACGCTGTACATAGGGGTTATTATCGCGGCCAACTTCGTCCAGCACTTTTTGCAGTTCGTCATCACTGTAAGCATACATGTGGCGCTGCCCTTTGCGTACCAAATACAGCGGCGGCTGCGCGATAAATACATGTCCTTCCTTGATCAGCGGCTGCATATAGCGGTAGAAGAAAGTCAGCAGCAAAGTACGGATATGGGCGCCGTCGACATCGGCATCCGTCATAATGATGATTTTTCCGTAACGCGCTTTATTTATATCAAATTCTTCTCCGATACCGCAGCCAAAAGCGGTAATCATATTGCGGATTTCTTCACTGCTCAAAATTTTATCAAGGCGTGCTTTTTCAACGTTCAAAATTTTACCGCGCAGCGGCAAAATAGCCTGAAAACGTCTGTCCCTGCCCTGTTTGGCACTACCGCCTGCGGAATCGCCTTCGACGAGGTAAATTTCCGTTTCGGCAGCATCCTTGCTCTGGCAGTCGGCCAGTTTACCCGGCAGGCTGCTGATTTCCAGAGCGTTTTTGCGGCGGGTCAGTTCCCTTGCTTTACGCGCCGCCATTCTTGCACGGGCGGAAATGATGGATTTCTCCACAATTTTTTTGGCAATGGCAGGATTTTCTTCAAAAAATTCTTCCAGCCCTTCACTAACCAGATTATCAACAATCGGACGGATTTCGCTGTTGCCGAGTTTAGTTTTGGTCTGTCCTTCAAACTGCGGTTCACGCACTTTAATACTGATAACGGCGGTAATGCCTTCGCGTACATCGTCGCCGCTTAAATTGTCATCGTTATCCTTCAGCGTGCCGATTTTACGGGCATAATCGTTAATCGTACGCGTTAAAGCCTGTTTAAAGCCGCTTAAATGCGTGCCGCCTTCTTCGGTGTTGATATTATTGACGAAGGTAAAGATGTTTTCGTTATAGGTATCGCAGTACTGCATAGCAACTTCAACAATGTTATCTTCTTTGATGCCTTCGATGTAAATCGGTTCTTCGTTAATTTTATCTTTATTTTCGTCAACGTATTTTACAAATTCAATAATGCCGCCTTCGTAATGAAAGGTTTCGGATTTGCCGCTGCGCTCATCGGTCATCGTAATTTTAATGCCTTTATTCAAAAATGCCAGCTCACGGATGCGCAGGCGCAGGGTTTCATAGCTGTAAACAAGTTCCGTAAAAATCTCGGCGTCCGGTTTAAAATGTACGGTTGTGCCGGTTTCTTCCGTCGTACCTTTTTCGTACAGCGGCACAACGGTTTTGCCGCGCGCAAATTCAATGCCGTAAACCTTACCGCCGCGGCGTACTTCAACTTCCATATGCTCGCTCAATGCGTTAACGCAGGATACGCCAACGCCATGCAAACCGCCGGAAACCTTATAACCGCCGTCACCGAATTTACCGCCGGCATGAAGAATCGTCATAACAACTTCTACCGCCGGCTTGCCGACTTTGTGCATATCAACCGGAATGCCACGGCCGTTATCCTTAACGGTAATGCTGTTGTCGTTATGAATTATTACCTCAATCAAAGAACAATAACCGGCCAGAGCCTCGTCGATACTGTTATCGATAACCTCATATACCAGGTGGTGCAGGCCTCTGCCGGAAATGCTGCCAATATACATGCTCGGGCGTTTGCGTACGGCTTCAAGCCCTTCCAAAACCTGAATCTGCCCAGCGCCATACTGCCCTTTTACTTCTGTTGCTTCTTCTAAAGTCGACATCTTTACCTCCATCAATTATCTCTGTCCCTGTTGTAAACCTCAATGCCAAAATCATCTTCCGCGCGTTTTTTCAGCGTCAGCGCCGAAATACCCGAAAGGTAAATTTTATCATCAGTCAGAATACAACTGGAATATTCACCGTTTTCCGATAAATCGATTACTTTGTATTTATGGTTATCACACTGCTTTTGCAGGTAATTTTTAAACACGTTGTTTTTCTGGTTTCTGATATTAAAGATAGCGATGATATCGGTATTTTTAATAACAAAATCAGAGCCCAAATGCAAATACATCTTACTTCCTCCGCAAATTGGCCAGAACATTCTGATAGGTTTTATCGTCAATCAACGCAGGCGTTTTGCCTGTTTTTAACATTACTGCCAGCAACTCATCAGCCGTTGTCGCCGTATTATTGGCAACTTTAGCATAATAATGCTGTTTTAAGTTGTTTTTAACGCTATCGTATAATATTTTATCACAATTCAGCGTTTTTTTACAGTTTTCGTAATCTGACCACGGCTCCGTCAGTAAAAATTTAACTACAGCGTCATGCTGCTTTTCTTTTTCATAACGCGCACAGACATTACATAATTTGCCGCTGCCGTTAATAACAGCGCCGCATTTACTGCATTTTTCAGCACCGTGCTGCGTTAAAAACTTTTCCCTTTTGGCAGAAGCAGCTTTAAAAGAAATTAAACTTTGCTGTAAACCTTCATTTTTTACAATACTGGTCAGATTTTTTATTTCAGCCAACTCATTTTTATCCAAAATAACCTTTGCAGGCTTTTCATTAGCGCCGGCATTTTTTAAAAATAAATTATCAACACTGCCGTTAAAAAATTTTAAATCACTTACTGCACGTTTTTTTAACGCGCCGTTGATATTTTTTAAAAACTGCTTTTTCATTAATAGCAAATGATTTGACCACACCGAACTGTCGGTATTGATATAAAGAATTTTATTTTCCAGCTGCACAGGTTTGGAATGTTTGGCGACATTTTCTCCGCAGATACTGCTCCAGCGGCTTTGCAGATAAAAAACAAGGTAAGATTCTTTTTCTTCCTTACCCGGCAGCATATTAAGTAAAATCTGCTCAACATTTTCCATCAGCCCTGCGTTACCTTTCCGTTCTCAATATAAAAATAAGCGTTATTATTCAAATCAGGAATCAAATGCTTATCGTTAACCGTAATAAAAGTCTGCACCCTGCCGTCGATAAATTTTAGCAAATGCGTACGTCGGTCGGCGTCAAGCTCGCTCATAACGTCATCAAGCAGCAAAACGGGATATTCGCCCACGGCGTTTTTCACATATTCCAGCTGCGCCAATTTCAAGGCAAGTGCCGCGCTGCGCTGCTGCCCCTGCGAACCAAAGGCCTTTAACAGCCTGCCGTTAACATAAAAAAATAAGTCATCGCGGTGCGGGCCTATACTGGTATTGCCGCGCAGAATATCCAAAGCCTGGCGCGCTTTAAGTTCCTGTAAATAAAAATCTTTCCAATCAGCTTCGCTTTTATCTTCCTGCTCTAAAATAAAATCGCCGCTGGTTTTTAAGCAGTATTTTATTTCAAGTTCTTCGCCGCTGCCGGCAATGGAAGCATAAATATCACTGGCAATAGCCCTTAATTTATCTAATGCTGCCAACCTTTTACGCACAATTAACGCCGCCGAAGTACAAAGCTCATTATCCCATAAGCCAAGCTGCTCCTTGCCACTGCCTTCATCACGGATAGCTTTTAACAGCTTGTTGCGCTGCAAAAGCAGGCGGTTATATTTAACCAACAGTTCATAATAAGCTTTATCTGTCTGTGCTATCTGCATATCAAAAAAGCGGCGGCGCAGCTGAGGTTCACCCTTAATCAGCTGCAAATCTTCCGGTGAAAACATCACCATATTCAATGTACCGTAATGTTCCTTGGCTTTAATGCTGACATTATCAAGCAGCAGCTCTTTTTTTATCCGCCCGTGCTGCTCATAACGCTTGATTTTTATATCATAATCAGCGTCAAAACTGATAAAATCTACTTTTACCGCCAGCTCACGCCTGCCTTCGCCAAACAGGTCATCCTCCTGCGAAGTTCTGTGCGACATGCCAAAAGCAGCATAAAACAGAGCCTCCAGCAAATTGGTTTTTCCCTGCGCATTTTTGCCGTAAAAAATATTCACCATCGCCGGAAACTGCAAAGCGCATTGGCTATAATTTCTGAAATTATGCAGATAAAGGCCGTTAATTTTCATTTTCTACGGTAATTTCAGCCAAATCCTTAACTTTAACCACATCGCCGGCGCGGATTTTTTTACGCTTTTCGCTGACAGGCTGCCCGTTCAGGCTCACAAGCCCTTCTTCAATCAGCTCATGCGCCTGCCCGCCGCTCATTACCACACCAGCAAATTTTAAAAGATTGGTTAAAGTAATAAATTCGGTTTCAATCTGTACTTGTAATTTTTGCATTTTAGAACACAACCCTTACCGGAGTTACAATGTAAATATAATTTTCTTCGCCGACAGGCTTAATGCAAACTTAATGCAAACTGGGCTCAGCGAATTATTAAGTTCCATAACAGCTTCCTCGTCGGAAAGGTTCTTCAAAATATCAAGAATATATTTCGAATTAAAGGCTACGTTCAATGTTTCGCCTTCCGTGCGGCACTGAATATCTTCACGGCCTTTGCCTACATCCGGGCTGCTGGAAGTAACAACAATTTCCGTATCGCCAACGCTTACTTTGATAATGCTGTAATCACCATCGCTGGAAAACAGCGCCACCCTTTCAACGGCACCTGCCAGCTCTTTAACATTGAATCTGGTTTTGGTGTTGAAAGAAGGAGGAATAACGCGGCGGTAATCCGGGAACTTGCCTTCAATAAGTCTGGAAACAATAATTACCTGATCAATAACCACCATAATCTGGTTATTTAAAAGCGAAATTTTAATCTCCTGCGGCAGGTCGCTGTTCAAATTGCGGGCAATTTCTGCCAGTACGCGCGCCGGAATGATAATCGACATTTCTTCGCCTGCTTCATAAGGCATGCTTTTAATGGCCAGCCTGTGCGTGTTGGTGCCGACAAAAGTAATTTTTCCTTCGCCGATTTCTACAAGGATACCGGTAAATAGCGGCCTTGCTTCATCTGTAGAGCAGGAGAAAATAGTCTTTTTGATAAGTTCCTTAATTTTTTCGTCTTCCAGTACAATCTGTTTTTCAGGATTAAATTCCGGGAATTTCGGATAATCATCTTCGTTCATCAACAGCAGTTGAAAATCAGATTTAGCCGACTGAACGGTAATGGTTCTTTCTTCCTTGTTTTTGGTAATGGTAACGGTTTCTCCCGGCAGTTTGCGCATCAGTTCGGCAAAATGTTTGGCAGATACTACGATTTCACCATTGGCTTCCGTATTGCTTTCCACCGTGCAGGAAATAGCCATATTTAAGTCCATGGCCTGTACGTACAGAATGTTTTCGGCGGCAATGATGTGGATACCGGAAAAAATCGGCGCCGTCGGTTTGGAAGAAATAGCACGCTGTACAGTTTGGATAGCTTTGTTAAGGCTTGTGGTTGAGCAGGTAAATTTCATGTTATGCAGACCTCCGTTAATTTATAATAACTATATTAATTTTAAATTATTAGTAGTTGTAGTAGTAGTAAGTGTGGAAATGTTGAAAACAGATAAAGACGCTGTAAAATCAATTTTGATGACATGTTGATAATGTGTGGAAAACTGTTAATAACTTTAAACATTTTCAACTGATGAAGTTTCTTTAAATTATTTTAACATGTTATCAACAACTTTAAACACATTTTCCACAGAAAATTGTTGATAAGTTACTGATTAAGCTGTTCCGTCAGGAAAACAATGGCTTTTTCAATAGAAGGGTCTTTTTTCCTCTGGGCGTTGATTTTATCGTAAGCGTGGATAACGGTGCTGTGGTCACGTCCGCCGTAAATTTCACCGATGCGCGGATAAGAAAGGTCAATCAACTCACGGCAGAGATACATGGCAATATGCCTTGCCGTGGCAATATTTTGCGTACGTTTTTTGGTAAGCAGTTCTTCCGGCTTAATTTTAAAATAATTTGCCGTTACTTCATTGATATCTTCAAAGGTAATCTGCCTGCTTTGGACTGTGGCTCCCATTTCGTCAAGAATGTTTTTGGCAAGCTCGACAGTAATGGGCATGTTCATCAGCCCTGCGTAAGCAACTATTTTGGTATAGGCTCCTTCAATTTCCCTGATATTGTTGGTAATGCTGGAAGCAACCAGTGCAATAACATCGTGGGGGATTTCGATGCCTTCCAGTTCTGCCTTTTTACGCAAGATGGCAATTCTTGTTTCCAGGTCCGGCGATTGAATATCAGCCATTAATCCGCATTCAAAGCGGGAACGCAGGCGGTCTTCGATATTTTTTATATGTTTAGGAAGCCTGTCGCTGGAAATGATAATCTGCTTATTTTCTTCATAAAGAGCGTTGAAAGTATGGAAAAATTCTTCCAGCGTGCGCTCCCTTTTTTCCAAAAACTGAATATCATCAATAATAAGGCAGTCAATTTTGCGGTATTTGTTTTTAAAGTTTTCCATGGTTCTTTTTTCAATGGAAGTAACAATTTCATTCAGAAATTTTTCACTGGAAATATAAAGAACCTTGGCGTTGGGCTGATTTTTTTTGATTTGGTTGCCGATGGCATGCATTAAATGCGTTTTGCCGAGGCCGACGCCGCCGTAAATAAAAAGAGGATTATAGGCGATACCAGGCTTGGCTGCAACTGCCTGCGCCGCTGCATAGGCAAAACGGTTGGAATTGCCGATAACAAAGGTATCAAAAGTATATTTGACGTTGAGGTTGCTGGGCATCTGTTCTTCAAAAAGTGCCGGCTGTTCGTAAGTATTGATGTTTTCAGTAACGGATACAGGTTTTATTTCATGTATAATTTCCTGTCTGGCCGGTTTTTCAAAGGATGTTTTTTCTTTTACTGTAAAATTTTTAACCGGAGGTGCCGCATTAAAATCCAGGTTTTCTATCCGCAAGCTGAATTCCTGCCCGGTAATTTCGGCCAGCAGATTTTCAATAATGCTTTTGTAATTTTCTTCCAGCCATTTTTTTAAAAAATTATTGTTGACGCCGATTGTAAAAACCGTGCCTGCCGCCGATAAAGGTACTGCCGGGCTAATAATCGTGTTATAAACCGTTTCGCTGACGGAATTTTGCAGCCGCTGAAGCAGTTGTTCCCATATTTCCGAAACATTATAGGAATTCATTAGCATAGTCCTTTCCGCTTGAATTTATTTTAAACGCTGCTGATTTTTATAATTTGTCTATCAATATATTTTAACAAAATTGCCATTTATTATCAATCGCTTTGTTTTTTTGAAGAATTTTTAAGCTAAAATCCGTTTTAAACGGAAATTTATTGAAAAAACCTGCATTTAAAGTATTCTTAATCCTTGACACTTAACGGAGTATCTAATATAATTTTATCAGCTATCAATTCAATTAAAATAGAGAATTTGATAAAACTGTCAAGAGTAAGGAGGTAGCAGTTCATGAAGCGTACTTTTCAACCGAATAACCTTAGAAGGAAAAGAACCCATGGTTTCAGAGAAAGAATGAAAACTTTGGGCGGGCGTCAGGTTTTAAAAAGAAGACGTGCAAGAGGCAGAAAGAAATTGTCTGCATAATATTATAAATAGGCCGCTCAAACGGCCTATTTTTTCAATGCGGGCAGGTGTGTATGCATAATTTGAAAACAGACAGGGACTTTTCTTTCCGAAAAGAAAACAGAATTAAATCGAAAAATGCTTTTCAGATTGTTTACAAAACAGGCCGGTCGGTAGTCGATTCGATGTCTGTGATGTATGTATTGCCTAATGAAGAAAAAAATATAAAAATCGGTTTTGCCGTCGGTAAAAAAATGGGCAGCGCCGTAACGCGCAACAGGGTTAAACGTTTGATGCGCGAAGTTTTCCGCCACAGAAAGGCGGAGCTTAAGGATTCGGTGCAGATTATATGGGTGGCCCGCAAAAAACTGGTGGAAGCCGATATTTATACTTATGACAGGATTTTTATGCGTTTAGCCAAAAGGGCTGGTTTATTAAAGTAAAGGTGAGAATATGAAAACGGTTATTATTTTATTAATCCGTTTTTATCAGATATGTATTTCGCCGATGTTTCCTCCG
>CASEGD010000021.1 GCA_949287345.1 uncultured Phascolarctobacterium sp.
AAAATTGCTGCTGCTACCGTACCGGCTTTCAAAGCTGGTAAAGCTTTTAAAGACATGGTTAACAAATAATAATAATTTAAAAGCGATAAAATGCCGGGCTGCTTAAGCCCGGTATTTTACTATGGGCGTATTTCAGGAGGTATCCCATGCCGCAGCGTACCGTCAGGAAAAAAAGAAGCAGGCGTGATTTTATGTGGTTCTGCCTTTTTGTCATTGTGGTTTGCGGCATTATCATTGCCCGCCAGGAATACAAGATTTACCAGGTCAACAAAGAGCTTGAGGCGACCAACCAGCGCGTGGAAGAATTAAAAAAGGACAAGGCTGAGCTGGAAGCCGAGAAAAAACGCCTTGATGATTTGAAGTACATTGAAAAACTGGCGCGCGAGGACCATAACATGGTCGGCAAGGACGAAGTGCCGCTGTTTATTGTCGATGACAAGGAAAACGGCGCGGAACAGAAAAACAAAGACGCTGAAAATAAAAACAGATGAATTATCGGCTGATTATTCGTCTGTTTTTATTTTTTAGTTGACACTTTTTAAACGATAAAGGTATAATGGTTTTATATTAAGCTAATTTAAGGGGGATCTACTGCTCTATGTCACTTGAAGTAGGTGCAATAGTTGAAGGCGAGGTAACAGGCATTACCAATTTTGGCGCCTTCGTACAGCTGCCTGAAGGTAAGGTAGGACTTATTCACATATCCGAAGTTTCCAATGTATATGTGAAGGACGTACATGATTTCTTAAAGGAAAAGGATAAGGTGAAGGTTAAAGTCTTATCTATTGATGAGCGCGGAAAAATCGGCCTGTCAATCAAACAGCTGACGCCGCCTCCGGCTCCGCAGCCCAAACCGCAGCGTCCGGCAGGTAATCCTGAACGCCGCAGCTTTAAACCGGCTCCGGCACTTTCTTTTGAAGATAAATTGTCCAAATTTTTAAAAGACAGCGACGACAGGCTGCTTGACCTGAAGCGTAATACCGAATCCAAACGCGGTGGCCGCGGCGCCAGCCGTGAAAGATAACAACATTACGGCACTCCGTGTGAGTGCCTTTTTGTTTTGAGGAGCAGAAATGGGCAAAGCCGTGAACAAACTGCTTAAAGAAATAAAAAAATATCTTCCGCCCGGGGCGCGTGTGGTTATTGCTTGCAGCGGCGGCGCGGATTCCGTGGCTTTGACGGACGCGGTGTGGCAGCTGCGTGATGAGTGCGGCTATAAAATTGCCGTTATGCACGTGGAACACGGTTTGCGCGGCGATGAAGCACTGCACGACGCTGCGTTTGCGGAAAAGTTCTGTGCAGAACGCGGGCTTGCCTTTGCCTGCCGCAATGTAAAAGCAGGCGCTTACGCCAAGGCGGAAGGCTTATCGGTGGAGGACGCAGCTCGCAAGCTGCGTTACCGCGAGCTGTGGCAGTATGTTGATGAGCTTGGCGCGGACTTTCTTTTAACGGCGCACCACGCCGGTGACCAGGCGGAAACGGTGCTGATGCAGCTTTTGCGCGGCAGCGGCACGGCAGGGCTTGGCGGCATGCAGGTGCAGGCGGGCAGGCTTATGCGACCGCTGTTATTTGTGCAGCGCGGTGAAATTGAAGCCTATTGCCGTGAACGGAATTTAAGTTTCTGCCATGATTCAACCAACGATGATGTGCATTACACACGCAACCGCATCCGCAGGGAGCTGCTGCCCTATTTACAGCAGCAGTTTAACCCGCAGCTGCTAACGGCGCTGGGGCAGACGGCGCAGCTTGCCGCTATGGATAACGCTTTTGCCTGTTATCATGCACAAAAGTTTTACGGGGAATACGTTACAGCAAACGGCAAATTGCTGGAGTGCGGCGCGGAAAAGCTGCTGGCAGAATTTGAAGCAGTCAGTACGCGCGTTATCCGCCTGATGTGGGAACAAAAGGCAGCACCCGGCAGCGAACTTGGCTTTGAACATATTAAAGCAGTGCTGAAACTTTTGCAAAACGGCAGCAGCGGCAAAGCAGTAATGCTGCCCGGCAAAACAGCGGCGGCATACAGCTACGGCAAATTGTATATCGGCGCGCGCGCAGATATGGAAGAATTGCTGGATGGCGAAGGCAATAGAGGTGCCTGCGACATTACGGTTATGACGGAAAATATCGCTGACGGCGTAAAAATAAATCTGCCGGAAGGCGGGAAATTGCAGTTGAGCATTGCCGATACGCAGCAGCCGGTAAGCAAAATGCAGGCCGTTGTGCCGTTGGAACTGGCAGGTGAAGCCATTTGCATCCGCACAAGGCGTGACGGCGACAGGTTTTATCCGTATGGAAGTGCGGGCAGCAAAAAATTAAAAGATTATTTTATTGACAATAAAGTGCCGCGGGCAGAACGCGACGGCAAACTGCTGGTAACGGCAGGCAGCAATGTTTTGTGGATAACCGGCGAAAGGCAGGCCGGGTGGAAGCACGAACCGGCGGGCAAATGGCTGGTTATGCGGCTGATAAACGGAAAGGATGGGCAAAATGACTGAGGATATTGCAAAAGTTTTACTGACGGAAGAAGAAATTCAGGCACGCGTTAAGGAACTGGGTGCGCAAATCCGCGAGGATTACAAGGATAAGGACAAAATTGTGATGATTGGCCTTTTGAAGGGCGCAATTTACTTTTTTACCGACCTTTCGCTGGCGATTGGTTTGCCGATGCGCATTGATTTTATGGTGGCGTCTTCCTACGGCAACAGCACGGAAACCAGCGGCAGCGTCGATGTACGCCTGAGCTGCTCGGAAAATATCGAAGGCTGCCATGTGCTTTTAGTTGACGATATCATCGACAGCGGCGTGACCATGGAAGCGATTACCAGGCTTTTGCAGACCCGCAAACCTGCCTCTATTAAAAAAGTGGCGCTGTGCGATAAGCCGAGCCGCCGCGTGAACAAGCTGAACGCAGATTACGTCGGCTTTGAAATTCCAGACGAATTTGTTGTAGGCTACGGCCTTGACTACGCCGGTGATTACCGCAATCTGCCGTTTATCGGCGTGCTGAAACCGGAAGTTTATGAAAAATAATAAAAGTTGTGAAAACACGGAAATTATATTATAATACAAAGATAGCATTAAACTTTTTGTTGTTGAGGAGGGAAATCCTTGAATAAATTTTTGAAGAACGTTTTTGTGTACCTGATGATAATCATCTGCGCTATCTGGATGATTGATTCGTATTCTGCAAGTACCGTGCCCAAAACGGATATTACTTACACCGCTTTTATGAAGCATGTGCAGCAGGACGAAGTTAAGCAGGTAACGATTGTAGAAAATGTTATCAGCGGCAAGCTGAAGGATGGCAGCGATTTTACTACCGTTGTGCCCAACGACGACAGCCTGATACCGACTTTAAGGGCGCGCGATATTGAAATTAAAGCCGAACTGCCGCCGGAACCCCCGTGGTGGATGACGGTAGTAAGCGAGCTTTTGCCGATACTTGTTATTGTTGCTGTGTGGTTCTTTATGATGCAGCAGATGCAGGGCGGCGGTGGCGGCCGCGGCGTGATGAATTTCGGCAAGAGCCGTGCGCGCCGTTACGACGAGGACAAAATTAAAGTAACATTTAAGGATGTTGCCGGTGCCGACGAAGCCAAGCAGGAACTGGAAGAAGTTGTAGAATTTTTGAAGCACCCCAAAAAGTATAACGATTTGGGCGCTAAAATACCTAAAGGCGTGCTTTTGTACGGGCCTCCGGGCACGGGCAAAACGCTGCTTGCCAAAGCCGTTGCCGGTGAAGCGGGCGTACCGTTTTTCAGCATTTCCGGCTCGGACTTTGTGGAAATGTTTGTCGGTGTCGGTGCATCGCGCGTGCGCGATTTGTTTGAACAGGCTAAAAAGAGCGCGCCGTGCATTGTGTTTATCGACGAAATCGACGCTGTGGGACGTCAGCGCGGCGCTGGGCTTGGCGGCGGGCATGACGAACGCGAGCAGACCCTGAACCAGCTGCTGGTTGAGATGGACGGTTTTGGAGCGAATGAAGGCATTATTATGATTGCCGCAACCAACCGCCCGGATATTCTTGACCCGGCACTTTTGCGCCCGGGACGTTTTGACCGCCAGATTGTGGTTGACCGCCCGGATATTAAAGGCCGCCAGCAGATTTTAAAAGTGCATGTTAAAGGCAAACCTGTTGCCAGCGATGTTGAACTGGACGTTATTGCAAGGCGCACGCCGGGCTTTACCGGTGCCGATTTGAGCAACCTCGTTAACGAGGCGGCTTTGATGGCAGCACGCAAAAATAAAAAGCAGATTAACATGCCGGATATGGAAGAAGCGGCAGAACGTGTTATTATGGGACCGGAACGCCGCAGCAGAGTTATCAGCGATAAGGAAAAACGCCTGACCGCTTATCACGAAGGCGGGCATACGCTGGTTGGCATGCTGCTGGATAACGCCGACCCCGTGCATAAGGTTACTATTATTCCGCGCGGCAGGGCAGGCGGCTATACTTTAAGCCTGCCGAAGGAAGACCGTTATTACGCAACAAGAAGCGAAATGCTGGACGAGCTGAAAGTATTGCTCGGCGGGCGCGTGGCGGAAGCACTGGTGCTGAAGGAAATCAGTAGCGGCGCCAGCAACGATTTGCAGCGCGCAACTTCTTTGGCACGCCAGATGATTTGCGAATACGGCATGAGCCAGGAGCTCGGCCCTGTAACCTTCGGGCACCGTCATGACCAGGTATTCCTTGGCCGCGACATTGCCCGCGATAAAAATTACAGTGAAGAAATTGCAGCTAAAATCGATAAGGAAATCCGCAAATTCCTTGACGAAGCTTACCAGAAAACGGAAGAACTGCTGCAAAACAATATGGACAAGCTGCATTTAATCGCGCAGGCGCTGATTGAAAAAGAAACGCTGGAAGGCAGCGAGATTGAGCAGCTGATGAAATACGGGCGCATTCTGGATAAGAATGAGCAGCCGCCTGACGATAACAGCGGCACGCCCGCAGAAATTCCGCCGGACGTAATTACCGCACCGGCAGAAGAACCGCAGCCGCAGCAGGCACCGCAGTATCAGGAAGTGCCGGGCGTTGTGGGTACGGAAGAAAAACACGCGCTTAACTAAAATTAAAACACCGGTTTTAACACCGGTGTTTTTTATTGCTTGACTTTAGGTTAACGTAATGATAACCTAAGGGATAACGAGGAGTGTGATTGTAATGCGTGGACGCATTTTGGAAATTTTACGGGCAGGCGGGCAGGAGCCGACGTCGGGCGAGGAGCTTTCGCGTCAGCTTTCCGTGTCGCGCACCGCTGTGTGGAAACATATTCAGGCTTTAAAGGCCGAAGGTTATGATATTGAATCCGTGCCGAAAAAGGGCTATGTTTTAAAGGCTGCGCCGGACAGATTGAAACCGGCTGAAATTATTACGCATTTAAAAACCAACTGGCTTGGACACAGCATCCATTATGTGGAGAGCGTTGATTCTACCAATAATTTGGCCAAGAGATTGGCGGAAGCAGGCTGCGAAAACGGTCTGGTTGTTGTCAGCGAGGAACAGCTTGGCGGTAAGGGACGCCTGTCGCGCGGCTGGTTTTCGCCGTTTGCGTGCGGCAACTGGTTTTCGGTTGTGCTTAAGCCGCCGTTTCTGCCGCAGGAGGCTTCCAAATGCACGCTGCTGGCAGCGGTGGCCGTTGTTAAAGCCGTTAACAAATACAAGGGCGTTAATGCCGCTATTAAATGGCCGAACGATATTTTGATGAACGGCAAAAAACTGGTTGGCATTTTAACGGAAATGAGCGCCGAGTTCGGCAAAATCAATTATATTGTTATCGGCATCGGCATGAACGTTGATGTGCCGCGCAGCATTGTGCCGGACGATATTCAGGACTGCTCCATTTCCGTCGCCGATGCGGCGGAAGAACCGGTATCGCGCGTGCAGATTTTAGCGGATGTGCTGTATAATCTGGAAGAACTGTATGAAGCCGTACTGCGCGAAGGTTTTGCGCCGGTGCTGGCAGAATGGCGCAAGTATTCCTGCACGCTGGGGCAGCAGGTTAAGGTCATCGCGCCGGACGAAACCTATTGCGGCCTTGCCGTGGACATCGACGAGGACGGGCTGTTGATTGTGAAAAAAGAAGACGGCACGACGGACAAGGTTATCGCCGGTGACGTTTCTATCCGCCCCGCGGCTGGAACGGGCAAATACGCTTAAATTTTGCTGTACAGACCTGTTTTTTTCTGATATAATAGGCGAGGTTCTTTAGAAAGTAATTTTACTCCGCAGGAGGATAAGCTATGTTATTAGTTATTGATGTGGGCAACACTAATATTGTAGCCGGCGTTTTTGACGGCAAAAAGATTGCGTCGCACTGGCGTTTTTCTACCGACCGTTCCAAAACGGCTGACGAATACGGCATTTTGCTGAGAAGCATGTTTAACTACACCAAAATGCCGATGGACGAAGTGAAGGATATCATCATCTCAAGCGTTGTGCCGCCGCTGATTGTGCCTTTGTGCCACATGTGCGAGCGCTATTTTGAGCTTGTGCCGATGGTGGTAGGCCCCGGCATTAAAACCGGCATTTCGCTGCGTTACGATAACCCGCGCGAAGTTGGTGCGGACCGTATTGTTAACGCTGTTGCCGCTTTTGAAAAATATGCAGCCAAAGGCAAACCGATGATTATCGTCGATTTCGGCACGGCAACCACTTTCTGTGCGCTTTTGCCTACCGGCGAATATCTGGGCGGCGCTATTGCCCCGGGCATCGGCATTTCCGCGGAGGCTTTGTTCCAGCGTACTGCTAAATTGCCGCGCGTTGAGCTGATTAAACCGGCGACGGTTATCTGCAAAAACACGGTTAACGCTATTCAGGCAGGCATTCTGGTTGGCTACGTCGGCCAGATGAACGAAATCGTCTGCAAGATGAAGGAAGAACTTGGCGGCGAGGCAATCGTTATCGCAACCGGCGGTTTTGCAACCACGATGGCGGCAGAATCCGACGTTATCGACTACGTTGAACCGTTCCTTACTTTGGAAGGCCTGCGTATTCTGCACGAGAAAAACGAAAAATAAAATTAACGCAAAAGGCCTGCTTAACGGCAGGCCTTATTTTATGAGGTGAAAAATGCAAATTGGCAATATCAGGCTGGGCGCGCCGGTGGCGTTAGCGCCGATGGCCGGGATTACCGATATGCCGTTTCGGGTAATTTGTAAAGAGCTTGGCTGCGGGCTGGTAGTTTCGGAAATGGTCAGCGCCAAAGGCCTGCTGTATAAAAACGTGAAAACCTTTGATATGCTGCGTATTGCGCCGGAGGAACGTCCTGCCGCGATTCAGCTGTTCGGCAGCGTGCCGCAGGAGCTGGCGCGGGCGGCGAAGATTGTGGAAGCGGACGGCGCGGACATTGTTGATTTTAACATGGGCTGCCCGGTGCCGAAAATCGTCAACAACGGCGAAGGCTCGGCACTGATGAAAAATCCGCAGCTGGCGTATGAAATTTTAGCGCGCATGGCGGATGCCGTGAAAATACCGGTGACGGTTAAAATCCGTGCCGGGTGGGACGCAGACCATATCAATGCGCCGGAAATTGCGCAGCTTGCGGAAAAAGCTGGCGTTGCCGCTATCGCCGTACACGGCAGGACGCGCGAGCAGTTTTACAACGGCAGGGCGGACTGGGGCGTTATCAAAGCCGTAAAAGACGCCGTAAAAATACCGGTTTTCGGCAACGGCGATATTTTATCGGCGGAAGACGGCCTGCGCATGTTTAAGGAAACAGGCTGCGACGGTTTGATGATTGGGCGCGGCGCGGACGGCAATCCGTGGATTTTTAAGGAGATTATCAGCGCCCTGGACGGCGATGCGCAAAGGTTTGAGCCGAGCCTTGACGAGCGCATGGATATGATTGTGCGCCACTTAAAAATGTTAATCGCCTTTAAAGGCGAAGTAATTGCCGTTAAGGAAATGCGCCGCCACGCAGGGGCATACTTAAAAGGCATGCCGATGGCAGCAGAATACCGCAGGCGCATTAATGCTTTGAACACTTTTGACGAGTTCAAGCTGCTTGCAGAAGAATACCGGGCAGAAGCGGGCAAATTCCTTGCGGCGAAAAAACAATTTTTGGAAGCAAACGCTGAAATTTGCAAGTAAGTTGACAAAAAGGCTTGAAAAAATTATAATTTATTCTATAAAACTATAAGTTTGTTCCGTCAACGCAGTGTCAGGCATCTGCTTGGCACTGTTTAGTATTGCTTGTTGGCGGGGCTTATTAAAAGGAGCATTGTTTTTATGGCAAGTAAAGAAACAATTTTAACGGCCGAAGGCTTGAAAAAACTGGAGGATGAACTTGAAAATCTCCGTTCTGTAAGACGCCACGAAGTTGCTGAGCGTATCAAAGTAGCTATCGGCTATGGTGATATAAGCGAGAACTCCGAATACGACGACGCTAAAAACGAGCAGGCTTTCATCGAAGGCCGTATTTTAGAGCTGGAACAGATGATCAGCACTGCTACCGTTATCGACAGCGCCGGCAATAAAAAAGGCGTTGTACAGCTTGGTTCTACCGTTGTTGTAAAAGATATGGAATTCGGCGACGAAGAAACCTACACTATCGTTGGCACTACCGAAGCCGACCCGTCCAAAAACCGTATTTCCAATGAATCGCCGGTAGGCGCGGCAATTTTGGGACAGAAAGTAAATTCCGTTGTGCAGGTTCATACCCCTGCCGGCGAGCTTTCTTATAAAATTTTAAAAGTTAAATGATTTGTGGGGGAGCGATACAAAAGCATGTCTGAAGAAGTAAAGAATACTGCTGCGCCCGAAGAAGAAGCGCTTAGCGAAAAAGAAGTTAACGAACAGATGCAGGTGCGCATTAATAAAATGCACCAGATTGAAGAACATGGCTGGAAACCTTTCGGTCACAAGTTTGAAGTCAGCAATTATTCCGGTGACATCAACCAGAATTTTGAAGAACTTTCCGCAAACGAAACCGTTGTACGCGTAGCTGGCCGTATTATGGCTATCCGCGGCCACGGCAAAACTTGCTTTATGGATATGCAGGATAAAGACGGACGCATTCAGATTTATGTGCGCAAAGACGCAATCGGCGAAGAAAACTACGCTTTGATTAAACTGTTGGATATCGGCGATATTGTCGGCGTTAGCGGCACTGTTTTCCGCACCCACATGGGCGAACTGTCCGTTAAGGCTGCCGCTATTGAAATCCTGTCCAAATCCCTGCGCCCGCTGCCGGAAAAATGGCACGGCTTAAAGGATGTTGACATCCGTTACCGCCAGAGATATGTTGACCTTATCGTTAACCCCGAAGTACGCCGTACTTTTGTGCTGCGCAGCAAAATTATCAAAACCATGAGGGATATCCTTGATGATAACGGCTATCTGGAAGTTGAAACGCCGATTATGAATACCATCCCCGGCGGTGCTGCCGCACGCCCGTTTATTACTTACCACAATGCGCTTGATATGCAGCTTTATTTGCGTATTGCAACTGAACTGCATTTAAAACGCCTTGTTGTAGGCGGTTTTGACCGTGTTTATGAGCTGGGCCGCGTTTTCCGCAACGAAGGTATTGACATTAAACACAACCCGGAATTTACCAGTGTCGAAATTTACCAGGCTTATGGTGACTACAACGACATGATGGATTTAACCGAAAAAATTGTATCCGAAATTGCACAAAAAGTTTTGGGCACAATGAAAATTACCTACGAAGGACAGGAAATTGACCTGACTCCGCCCTGGCCGCGAATGAGCATGATTGAGGCTGTCGAAAAATACACCGGCCAGAACTTTGAAGGCGTTACCGACGTGGAAACCGCACGCAAAATGGCTGATGCCATTAATGTACCGTACGAACCTTCTTTTGGCGTAGGCAAAATTATTAACGCCTGCTTTGAAGAATACGTTGAAGCAAAACTTATTCAGCCGACGTTTATTACCGGCCATCCGAAAGAAATTTCCCCTTTGGCCAAGAGCAATCCGGATAACCCGGAAATTACCGACCGTTTTGAAGGCTTTATTTACGGCCGCGAAATCTGCAACGGCTTTACCGAGCTTAACGACCCGATTGACCAGCGTGAACGCTTCCTGAAACAGGTTGAAGAACGCAATGCGGGCGACGAAGAAGCAAACATGATGGACGAGAACTTCCTCGACGCGCTGGAACACGGCCTGCCGCCGACGGGTGGCCTGGGCATTGGCGTAGACCGTCTGGTTATGCTCCTTACCGACAGCAGCAGCATTCGCGATGTATTGCTGTTCCCGACTATGAAGAACATCGGCGGTGAAAAAACTGCCAATAAAGCTGAAACTGCAAGCGTTGAACTGCCTAAACTTGACCTGTCCAAAGTGAAGGTTGACCCGTTATTTGAGGATTTTGTTGATTTTGATACTTTCTGCAAGTCAGACTTCCGTGTGGTGAAGGTAGTAGCCTGCGAGGCAGTTGAGAAAAGCAAAAAACTGCTTAAATTCACGTTGAACGACGGCAGCGGCAAACCGCGCACTATTTTAAGCGGCATCCGTGAATTTTATGACCCGGAAGAACTGGTTGGCAAAACCTGCGTGGCTATTACTAACCTTCCTCCGAGAAAAATGATGGGCATTGATTCCGAAGGCATGCTGATTAGTGCAGTGGTGCAGTGTATGAATATGACGGCAAAGAAGGCCTGAACCTGCTGATGCTGGACAGCAATATTCCGGCAGGCGCCAAACTGCGCTGATATTGAATTGAATACGATATAAAAGAGAGTGCTGCGGCACTCTCTTTTTGCATGTTTAATGATTTATTTACGATGTCGACACTGTGCGGGCAGTAAAATTAAAATATTTTCAGCTTTTTTCAAAAAAAGTAGTTGACATAACCACCGGTAGATGCTATTATAATAAAGCTGTTTGGCTAAAGCGGCTTGGACAGGGAAGTTAAGCAAAAAACTTTTGCAAAAAAGTGAAAAACAGCTTGACACCGTCACCTAAAAGTGCTAATATATACAAGTCGCCGGAAAACGGCAGCACCTTGAAAACTGAACAAGAACCAAGTAAAAGCGAATGTGCGGGCGAGTTTCCTTAAAG
>CASEGD010000022.1 GCA_949287345.1 uncultured Phascolarctobacterium sp.
GGGCATCGGCCCCGGCGACCCGGAACTGCTGACGCTGAAAGCGGTACGCCTTTTGAAGGAATGCGACGTTGTGGCGCTGCCCAAAGGCGACGGCGATATCATGACGGCGAAAAACATCGTCAATCAGGTGGTAAACATTGATGAAAAGGAACAGCTGATTGTTTACATGCCGATGACGAAGGATAAGGAAGCGCTGGCGAAAGCACATCAGGAAGGCGCGGACGCAATCATTAAACTGCTGGACGAGGGTAAAAACGTGGTGTTTATCACCCTTGGGTGCCCGACGGTTTATGCAACCTGCATTTATGTACATAAACTGGTGCTTAAAGCAGGGTACGAGGCTGAGCTTGTTGCAGGCGTAACCAGCTTCTGCGCAGTTGCCGCAAGGCTTAACGTATCGCTGTGCGAAAAGGCGGAGCCGTTAATCATCCTGCCCGGCAGCTATAAGGAAAGCAGCAAATTTTTGGACGCTCCCGGCAACAAGGTGCTGATGAAGTCGGCCAGCCAGATTGCCGCCGTGCGCGACGAACTGAAAGAACGCAGGCTTTTGACCCATGCGGCCATGGTGGAACGCTGCGGCCTGCCGGGTGAACAGGTTTACCGCGATTTGAATGCAATAGATGAAAAAAGCAGTTATTTTTCGATTATACTTGTAAAAGAAAAGGAGTTTGACAAATGATTTATTTTATTGGCGCAGGCCCCGGTGCCGTTGATTTGATTACGGTGAAAGGCAAAGAACTTTTGGAAAAGGCCGATTTGATTATTTACGCAGGTTCGCTGGTTAACCCCGAACTTTTAAAATACGCCAAACCGGACTGCGTGATTATGGACAGCGCTAAAATGACGCTGGAAGAAGTTATTGCAGCCATGGTACCGGCAGCACAGGCAGGCAAACTGGTTGTGCGTCTGCACACCGGCGATCCCAGCATTTACGGCGCTCACCGCGAGCAGATTGACCTTTTGCGCAGCTACGGCCTTGATTACGAGGTTGTTCCCGGCGTCAGCTCCTTCTGTGCCGCAGCGGCTGCCTTAAAGGCAGAATATACCCTGCCGAATGTCAGCCAGTCGGTAATTATTACCCGTATGGAAGGCCGCACCCCCGTGCCGCCCCGCCAGAAAATTGCCGATTACGCAGCGCACAATGCAACCATGGTTATCTTTTTAAGCAGCAGCATGCTGGATAAACTGCAAAAAGAGCTGATTGCAGGCGGCTACAAGGAAGATACGCCGGCGGCGATTGTTTATAAAGCGTCCTGGCCGGATGAAAAGGTTTGCCACTGCACCGTCGGCACCATTGCCGAAACGGCAGCGAAAGAAAACATTACCAAAACTGCTTTGATTACCGTAGGTTACTTCCTCGGCAGCGAATACGACAGAAGCGAGCTTTACAACCCGACTTTTGCGCACGGCTACCGTGAAGCCGACCCGAGCAAGCTGAACCTTAAACCCGAGGTTAAATAATGCAGGCGGTATTATTTTCGTTCAGTAACCGCGGCGGGCAGTTAAGCGTCGCCGTGGGCAAGTTTTTAGAAGTTTTGGGCTACGAGGCAGAGTGCTACACGCTGCCGAAGTTTGCCGACGCAGATGAAAGTTTGATTGCCACAAGCGATTACAAAGCCGTGTGCGCAGAAGCTTTTGCAACTGCCGACGTGCTGGTGTTTGTAGGCGCTGCTGGCATTGCGGTGCGCACCATTGCGCCGTTTGTTAAAAGTAAAACCACCGACCCGGCGGTGCTTGTTATCGACGAGCAGGCAAATTTTGTAATTTCGCTGCTTTCCGGGCATATCGGCGGGGCAAACGTGCTGGCGCGCAAAATTGCGGATGAAATTGAAGCGCAGCCGGTTGTTACCACGGCGACGGACGTGAACAGCCTGTTTGCCGTTGACGAATGGGCAACGAATCATGATATGGTTATTGGCGATATGCAAGCTGCCAAGGAATTTGCCGCGGCACTGGTTGACGGTAGAACAGTGGGCTTTTACAGCGATTATCCGCTTGCGGGCGCATTGCCGAAAAATGTGGAGCGCGCCGACAGCGGCGAAATTGGCGTGGCCATTAGCACGGACAGCACTAAAAAGCCGTTTGATACAACGCTGACGCTGATTCCGCAGATTGTGCATTTGGGCATCGGCTGTCGCCGCGATACGCCGTTTGAAAAGCTGGAAGCGTTTGTGCTTTCGCAGCTTGAAGAATACGGCTACGATTTGCGCAGCGTAAAAAATATTGCTTCCGTAAATTTAAAGATGAACGAGCGCTGCCTGATGCTTTTTATGGATGAATACAACCTGCCCGGCGTGTTTTACAGCGCGGAAGAACTGCAGGAGGCGCAGGGCGATTTTACGCCGAGCGAATTTGTAAAAAGCGTAGCGGGCGTGGACAATGTTTGCGAGCGCGCGGCTGTGCTGGCAAGCGGCGGTAAATTAACCGTTAAAAAAATTGCGCACAACGGTATGACTTTGGCTATTGCCGAAGAACAGCTGACGATAGATTTTGAAAATTAAAATTAGGATGGTGCAAAAATGCAGAAAGTTTATGTTGTAGGTTTAGGCCCCGGCGGCGTGGAGCAGATGACTACCCGCGCTAAGGAAACGCTGGCAAAATGCGATGTTATTGCGGGCTACCATGTTTATATAAATTTGATTAAAGAAGATTTTGCTGATAAGGAATTTTTAAGCACCGGCATGCGTAAGGAAGTTGACCGCTGCCGCCTTGCCGTGGAAGAAGCGCTGAAGGGCAAAACCGTAGCGATGATTTCCAGCGGCGACGCAGGCGTATACGGCATGGCAGGCATTATGTACCAGGTTGCGGCGGACCATCCGGAACTGGAAATTGAAGTAGTGCCCGGCATTACGGCTGCCTGCTCCGGCGCGGCAGTTTTAGGCGCACCGCTTATCAGCGATTTCTGCCTGATTTCCTTAAGCGATTTGCTTACCCCGTGGGAAAAAATCGCCAAACGTCTGGACTGCGCTTCTCAGGCCGATTTCTGCATCTGCCTGTACAACCCGTCCAGCTTTAAACGCCATGACTATCTGCAAAAGGCGTGCGACATTATGCTGAAAAACCAGCGCCCCGACGTACCGGCAGGCATTGTCCGCAACATCGGCCGCGAGGGCGAAAGCTATGAAATTACCACTTTGCAGGAGCTGCGCGATAAACAGGTTGACATGTTCTCGACCGTAATTATCGGCAATTCCCAGACCGAAGTTATTAACGGCAAACTGGTTACGCCCAGAGGCTACAAGCTGTGAACAGGCGTATCTGGATTATCGGCGGCACCAGCGAGGGGCGAGGCCTTGTAAAAGAGCTGGCGCAGCTTGATATTGAAATTTTTGTCAGTGTGGCGACAACCTACGGCGCAAAGCTGATTGAGCAGCACAGCAATGTAAAGGTGCTGCCCGAGCGCATGGACCTGGCTGCGATGCAGGCGTTTATTGCAGAGCACAAGCCGGACTGCGTTATCGACGCGACGCACCCTTATGCCACGGTTGTAACGCAGACGGTGAAAGATGCCTGCGCTGCAACGGGCACGGAGTACCTGCGTTTGGTACGCCCGGCGGAAGCAGGCTACGGCAGTGCCGTGGTGGTGCATGACGCCGCCGAGGCAGCCGAAGTATTAAGCCACACCGAAGGCAAAATATTTTTAACGACGGGCAGCAAAAACCTGCCTGATTTTACGGCGGTGCCGGATTATGCGGAACGTATTGCGCTGCGTATCCTGCCGATGCAGGACTCGCTGGCGAAAGCGGTGGAGCTTGGTTACAAGCCTGCCAACATCGTCTGCATGCAGGGACCGTTTGAAGAAGATTTAAACATCTCCATGATTAAACATTTTGGCGCTAAATATCTGGTGACGAAGGATTCCGGCAAGGCCGGCGGCTTTGAAGAAAAAATTGCCGCTGCGCACGAAGCCGGTGCCGAACTTGTGATTATCGCCAGAAGCGAAAACGAACACGGCAGCGGTTATGCCGAGATAGCGGCGGAGATTAAGCGGCGCTATCAGACCGCGGAATGAAGGTGAAAAAATGTTAAGGGTTAATATCGTAGGCATCGGGCCGGGCAACCCAAAATTGTTAACCGGCGCGGCACGCGAAGCAATAGAACAGAGTACAATCTTAATCGGCGACAAGCGTATGCTGGCAAATTTTGCGTCAGGCAAGCGTACTTATGACACCATTAAGACGGCAGAAATATGTAAGATTTGCAGCGAAGCCGATGCGGATAAGGATGTTGTCAGCGTACTCGTCAGCGGCGACGTGGGCTTTTTCAGCCTTGCCAAAACCATCAGCGGCAAGCTGCCGGATTGTGAGTGCGTGCGTTACTGCGGCATCAGCAGTCTGGTTTATTTTGCGCAGCTGCTGGAGATGAGCTGGGACGATGCCAAAATCGTCAGTATGCACGGGCGCAGGCAGAACTTTATTGAAGCCGTTGCCCATAACAAAAAAGTGTTTGCCCTTACCGGCGGCGAAAACAGCCCGCAGGCGCTGTGTGCCAAATTGTGTGTACACGGGCTTGGTGGCGTGACGGTTTACGTCGGCGAAAACCTTTCTTACGGCGATGAAAAAGTAACCTGCCTGACGGCGGAGGAAGGCGCGGAAAAAACTTTCGGCTCTCTTTCCGTAATGATGATTATTAACGATGATGCTAAAGCATTGGCGCATAACGTACACGGTTTAAGCGATGATTTGTTTATCCGCAGCAAAGTGCCGATGACGAAGCAGGAAATCCGCGCGGTATCCGTATCCAAACTGATGCCGCAGGAAACCGACGTTATTTACGATATCGGCGCAGGCACGGGCTCTTGCTCAATCGAACTTGCCTTGCAGGCGAAACGCGGTATGGTTTATGCGTTTGAACGTAATCCGGAAGCATTGGAACTGATTGAGAAGAACAAAGAGCTGTTCGGCGTGGAAAACCTGACGGTTGTAGCAGGCGAGGCTTCGGAAAAACTTGAAGCAATGCCGGTGCCGGATTGTGTGTTTATCGGCGGAAGCGGCGGTAACCTGTGCAAAATGCTGGACTGCATTTACAGTAAAAATGCAAACTGCCGCGTAGTGGTTAACGCCATTACCGTGGAAACCTTGATAGAAGTTGTTGAATATTATAAACAGCGCGAAGACTATGTGCTGGATATTGTGAACGTATTTGCGGCGCGTGCCAAAAAGCTGGGCGCGTATAATTTGATGATGTCCCAGAACCCCGTTTATATTATGACGGCGTTAAAAAAGGGTGAGTAAAATGGCAGAACTGACTTTGCCGCGTTTTATGCTGGCTGCACCTGCCAGCGGCAGCGGCAAGACAACTTTAACCTGCGCGGTGCTGAAAGCGCTGATGAACAAGGGCTTGAAAACGGCGGCCTTTAAATCCGGCCCGGATTATATCGACCCGATGTTCCATTCGCGCGTTATCGGCGCCAAGTCCCGCAATCTGGATTTGTTCATGCTGCCGGAGGAAACGGCAAAATACCTGCTGGCTAAAAACGGCAGGGACTGTGATATTGCCGTGCTGGAAGGCGCAATGGGCTTTTTTGACGGCATGGGCACGACGCTGAAGGGCAGTGCTTACGATCTGGCACGCCTGACGCAGACGCCGGTAATTTTGGTTGTTAACGCCAAGGGCGCGGCGCTTTCCATAGCGGCGATGATTAACGGTTTTAAAAACTTCCGCAGCGATGTGCGCGTTGCCGGTGCGGTTTTAAACAACGTAACGGCAATGAGCTACCTGTTTTATAAGGAAGCTATCGAAAAAGAAACCGGTATCCCGCTGGTGGGCTACATGCCGCACATGGAAAACTGCAATTTTGAAAGCCGCCATCTGGGGCTTGTTACCGCCGCTGAAATTGAAGACTTGCAGAAGATTATCAGCCGTCTTGCGGAACAGGCGGAAAAGAGTATTGATTTTGATGCGCTGCTGAAAATTGCAAACAGCGCGCCTGCACTGGCGTATACCGATATGCAGCAGCAGCGCCTTGCCAATGTAAAAATCGCCGTGGCGGAGGATAAAGCCTTTTGCTTTTATTATCAGGACGCGTTGGAGCTTCTGGAAAACCTCGGCGCGAAACTCGTACCTTTCAGCCCGTTGACGGACAGCAAGCTGCCTGCTTGCGACGGTTTGTATCTGGGCGGCGGTTATCCGGAGCTTTACGCCAAGGAATTGCAGGATAACGAAAGCATGCGCCAAAGCATTAAATCCGCACTGGCGGATGGTTTGCCGTGTATGGCGGAATGCGGCGGCTTTATGTATTTAATGGATTACTTCCGCACCAAAAGCGGTGAAAAATTTGCGTGGGTGGGGGCCGTAAGCGGCGAAACCTACATGACGGAGCGCCTGAACCGCTTTGGTTATGTTACTTTGACAGCCAAACGCGATAACCTGCTTTGCAAGGCTGGTGAAGGGATTAACGGGCACGAGTTCCATTATTCCGACAGCACTAATAACGGTGATACCTTTGCCGTTGCCAAGGCGTCCGGCACAAAAGCGTGGGAGGCGGTTTACACAACGCCGAACCTTTACGCCGGTTACCCGCATGTGCATTTGTGGGGCAACCCGCAGTTTGCGCAAAATTTTGTTAAAGCCTGCGAGGCTTATAAAAATAAATGATTGTTTGATGATGAAGGGTTTGTAGTATGGTTCTTTTAACTGCGATTATATTGGGGTTTGTTTTAGATTTGCTTTTTTGCGACCCGCGCTGGCTGCCGCACCCGATTTGCTTTATCGGCAAGCTGATAAGCGTAACGGAAAAAGTGCTGCGCCGCTTTACCGGTGAAAAGCCGGAAGGCTTGTTAATGGGCGGGTTTATGCTGGTGGTAATTGTGCTGGGCGTAAGCTTTGCCGTGCCGTATTTTATTCTGCATTTTGCGGAAATGTACAGCCCGGTGGTGGCATTTATCATCGAAACCTTTATGTTCTACCAGATTTTTGCCATGCGCTCGCTGAAAGAAGCGGCCATGCAGGTTTGCGACGCTTTGCAGGCAGGCGACCTGCCGGAAGCACGTAAAAAACTGTCGTGGATTGTAGGGCGCGATACGGCTGAACTGACGGAAGAAGAAGTTGCCAAGGCCGCTGTGGAAACGGTGGCGGAAAACACTTCCGACGGCGTAATTGCGCCGATGCTGTTCATGTTTATCGGCGGTGCGCCGCTGGCATTTTTGTACAAAGCAATCAACACCATGGATTCCATGGTTGGCTATAAAAACGATAAGTATCTGTATTTCGGGCGCTGCGCAGCCAAGCTGGACGACGTTGCCAATTTTATACCGGCGCGTGTTTCCGGCCTTTTAATGGTAGCGGCGGCGTATTTCCTCAATATGGATGCGGCAGGCTCGTGGCGCATTTTTAAACGCGACAGGCGGCATCATTTAAGCCCCAACTCGGCCATGACGGAATCGGCGGCAGCCGGTGCGCTTGGCATTAAGCTGGGCGGCGGGCATTTTTACTTTGGCAAATGGGTGCCGAAGGATACCATTGGCGACGAGCTGAAAAAGACCGACGCCGGTGACATTGTAAAAATGAACGGCCTGATGTACATGACCTGCATTTTAAGCATTCTAAGCTTTTCGCTTGTTTATTTGGTTAAGATATTTTTAATTGGAGAGTAAAGCATGTATACCTATGTGCACGGCGGCGATATTTACACCGCGAGCGGTAAAAACAACATAGTTGATTATTCGGCAAACATTAACCCGCTGGGGCTGCCGCAGTCCGTTAAAAAGGCGATTGTAAAATCCCTTAACGGCTGCGTGGATTACCCCGACCCTTTTTGCCGCCGTTTAAGCGCTAAATTAGCAAAATTTTTAGCCGTGCCGCAGGATTATATATTTTTCAGCAACGGCGCTGCCGATGTGCTGTTTAAGCTGGCACTGGCGCTGCGTCCCAAAAAAGCGCTGCTTTTGGCGCCGACTTTTGCCGATTACGAAAAAGCGCTGCGCAGCGTGGACTGCGATATTTGCTATTACCTTTTGCAGGAGGCGCACGGCTTTGAGCCGCAGCCCGATATTTTAAAACAGCTGACGGCTGATTTGGACATGGTTGTTATCTGCAACCCCAATAACCCGACCGGCAAACTGATTGACAAGGCGCTGCTGGAACAGCTTATTGCCAGATGCAAACAGCTTAACATCCGCATTTTGATTGACGAATGTTTTATGGATTTTGTGGCGGAAGAAAAAGCGTACAGCATGATACCGCAGCTTGCCGCCAACAAACAGATGGTTATTTTAAAGGCGTTTACAAAAACATATGCCATGCCGGGCTTGCGCCTTGGCTATTGCCTTACGGCAGATGAAGTTTTGGTGCTGCGCCTGCACGAAGCAGGGCAGGACTGGAACGTATCGACACCGGCGCAGGAAGCAGGCATTGCCGCGCTTGACGAAAGAGTATATGTTGCCAAAGCCAAAGCGCTGATTGCCAAAGAACGCCGCTACTTAACCAATGTGCTGCAAAAATGCGGCGCAGCAACTTACGGTTCAGAAGCGAACTATATCTTTTTTAAAATGCCGCAGCCTTTGGATTTAAAGGAGCAGCTTGCCAAAAAGGGCTTTTTAATCCGCAGCTGCGCCAATTACCATAATTTACAGGGCAACTACTACCGCATTGCCGTTAAAAGGCACGCGGATAACATGAGATTTGCCAAAGCATTAAAGGAAGTACACGATGCACTCACTGATGGTGATAATTGACGGTTTGGGCGATGACCCGATACCGCAGTTTGGCGGCAAAACGCCGTTTGAATTTGTCTCACATCCGAATATTGATAAACTGCTGGAACGCGGTACTTACAGCGAGATAAGCATCTGCGGCAATGACTTTGCGGCAGAAAGCCTGGGCTGCATTTTGCGCCTCTTGGGCGTGGAACAGAAGGACTTTCCGCTGAACCGTGCGTATCTGGAGCTTTTGGCCAACGGCCGCGACATCAGCGAATACGAAATGGTGCTGCGCTGCAACCTTGCTTCGGTTGACGCCGAAGGCAGGCTGATATCGTTTAACGCCATGGGGCTTACGCCCGATGAAATGGCCCAAGCCGCCGCAATCTGCAACGAGCTGTGGCAGGGCATTGAGTTCATGCACCTGTCGGAATACCGCAACCTGCTGATTTTAGACAACGACCCGCAGATTCTGCATAACTGCAAAATCGCGCCGCCGCATGAAAGCATGGGGCAGAATTTTGATGAGCTTTTGAGCGATTTAAAAAACAAATCGCTGCTTTTAAAAACTTTTATAGAAGAAACAACGGCGAAGCTGAAACCTTTTGCACGAAACGGCGTCAGCTACCGCATTTACCCGTGGGGAGCGTCGGAGCGCAAGGTGCTGCCGTCGTTTGAAAGTCTGCATAATATCCGCGGGGCGGCGGTGTGCAAGGCGGAGATTGTACGCGGTATTGCCCGCGCGCTGAAGATGCCTGCACCGGTGCTGCCGGGCACAACGGCCGATATTGATACCGATATCAGCGCCAAGGCAGGGCAGACGCTGCAATTTTTGCAGGATTACGATTTTGTGCTTGCGCATTTTAACGGCAGCGACGAAGCTGCGCACCGTTACGATTACAACGGCAAGGCAGATTTTATCGCGCGCATTGATAAGAAATTTATCGGCGCGCTGCTGCAAAACACAAAACAGCAGCTGAAAATACTTATCTGCGGCGACCATGTAACCAGCTGCGTTACCGGTAAGCACAGCGCAGGCAAAGTGCCGGTGGTGGCAGCCGTAATTAACAGTGATGACAATGCGCCGGAAATTGGCGCTTACCATGATATACACAAATTTTTAATGGGAGCGAGTGATTAACGTGGCCAAAACAATAATGGTTCAGGGAACAATGTCAAATGCGGGCAAAAGCCTTGTAACGGCGGGGCTGTGCCGTGTGTTCAACCAGGACGGCTATAAGGTGGCGCCGTTCAAATCGCAGAACATGGCCCTTAACTCTTTTATAACGCGCACCGGCGCGGAAATGGGCAGGGCACAGGTGGTGCAGGCCGAAGCTGCCAACATTGAGCCTGACGTTGCTATGAACCCGATTCTGCTGAAACCGACCAGCGACTGCGGTTCGCAGGTTATCGTCAACGGCGAGCCGATTGGCACGATGACGGCGGCAGAATATTTTAAAATGAAGCATACCTTAAAGCCGGAAATTATGAAAGCTTTTAACGGCCTTGCGGATAAAAACGACATTATCGTTATCGAAGGCGCGGGTAGCCCGGCGGAAATCAATATCAAAACGGACGACATCGTCAACATGGGCATGGCAAAAATGGCTAACGCGCCTGTCCTGCTCGTGGCAGATATCGACCGCGGCGGCGTGTTTGCTTCCATTTACGGCACGCTGATGCTGCTTGAGCCGGAAGAACGCGCCATGGTAAAAGGCGTTATCATCAATAAATT
>CASEGD010000023.1 GCA_949287345.1 uncultured Phascolarctobacterium sp.
TCGCGCACCTGCAAATGGCGTTTTTTGGCAATGCCCGGCGCGTTGACAAAGTTGACGCTGTCCTGCAGAATCGGGTTCAAAAGGCCTTTCAAAAAGGCGGTGGTCAGTGCCTGCGTTTCCGTCTGCGCCAGCTCGCCGGTGTATTCAATTTCCACAGCCTTAATCGGCCCTTCGGCCAGATAAATGCCGATGGTGCCCATGCGTTCCGCCAGTTTAAAGTACGGCGCGATAACGCTGGCGACGCTTTTAGGGATGGGCGCCATGTTGACGGCTGTCATAACGGGTTTGCCCTCCAGCGCGTCGATAACGCCGTAAGCAACGTCAACGGCGACGCCGATTTGCGCTTCAATGGTGCTGGCGCCAAGGTGCGGGGTCTGCACAACCTGCGGCATGCCGATGAAGGGGTTGTTGTCCGGCGTCAGCGGTTCTTCGGGGTACACGTCAATGGCAGCGCCTGCAACCTTACCGCTCTTTAACGCATCGGCAAGCGCCTGGGTATCCACGCAGCCGCCGCGGGCACAGTTGACAATGCGCACGCCGTCCTTCATTTTGGCGATGGCAGCGGCGTCGATAATGTTGTGCGTTTCCTTCGTCAGCGGGGTGTGGATGGTGATGTAGTCGGATTTTGCCAAAAGCTCGTCAAACGATACCAGTTCCACGCCGACCTGATGTGCGCGTTCTTCGGTAATGTAAGGGTCGTAGCCGATGGTGGTCATTTCCATTGCCTGCATGCGCAGGGCTACGCGGCTGCCAATGCGGCCCACGCCGATAATGCCCAGCGTTTTGCCCTGCACCTGAATGCCGTCAAAACTTTTTCTGTCCCATTTGCCTGCCTGAATGGAAGCATGTGCCTGCGGGATGTGGCGCGTCATCGCCATCATCATGGCAATGGTGTGTTCGGTGGCGGCAATGGTGTTGCCCTCCGGCGCGTTCAGCACAACAATGCCGCGTGCCGTAGCAGCGGGGATGTCGATATTGTCAACGCCTACACCCGCGCGGCCGATAACCTTTAAGTTTTTGGCGGCGTCGATAACGTCCTTCGTCACCTGCGTCTGGCTGCGGGTTACAAGCCCGTCGTATTCGCCGATAATTTTCAAAAGTTCTTCCGTCGGCAGGTTGGTTTTAACGTCCACGTCAAAATGTTCGCGCAGCAGCGCCACGCCTTTTTCGCTAACATCATCGCTTACAAGAATTCTCATCGTCATTTTTCATTCCTCCGTTTATGCGTGTTTGGTTTGGTATTCCTTCATAAAATCTGCAAGTGCCCGGCAGGCTTCTACCGTTACGGCGTTGTAGGTGGATACGCGGCAGCCGCCTACCAGCCTGTGCCCGCCAATTCCTATAAAGCCGCGTTTTTTGCCCTCGGCAATAAAATCTTTTTCCATTTCCGCCGTTGGCAGATTAAACGTAATATTCATGCGGCTGCGGCTTGCCTTATCCGCGTGACCGTGGTAAAAACCGTTGCTGTTGTCGATAACATCATAAATAAGCTGAGCCTTTTCCTTGTTGCGCGCTTCGATAGCGGCAACTCCGCCCTGCGCCTTAATCCAGTGCAGCGTTTTGTTGACCATGTAAATGGCAAATACCGGTGGCGTGTTGTACAGCGAATCGTTATCGGCGTAGTTCTGGTAGCTCAACATCGGCGCCAAATCCTTGCGCGCGGTTGCCAAAAAGTCCTTTTTTACAATTACGATTACCACGCCTGCCGGGCCTAAATTTTTCTGCGCGCCGGCGTAGATGAGGCTGAACTTTTTAACATCCACCGGGCGGGAAAGGATATCGCTCGACATATCGCAGATGACGGGCACGTCTACATCGGGGAAGTCCTGCCATTCCGTGCCGTAAATGGTGTTGTTGGCGGTAATGTGCAGGTAAGATGTGTCCGGCTTGATATCAAGCGCGGCGGGGATGTAGCTGTGGTTTTTATCGGCGCTCGTCGCTGCTTCGTAAACTTCGCCGAAGCGTTTGGCTTCTGCCATAGCTTTTTTTGCCCACACGCCGGTGTTGGCGTATGCGGCGTGCTTGTTGGTGTGGAAGTTAGCCGCCGTCATCAAAAACTGTAAGCTGCCGCCGCCCTGAATAAACAAAATTTCGTAATCGTCAGGCACGCCCATCAGTTCGCGCAAAAGCGCTTTGGTTTCAGTGTGCATGGCGGCGTATTCCGGGCTGCGGTGGCTCATTTCAATAATGCTCATGCCAGTGCCTTTGTAGTTTAAAAATTCGGCCTGCGCCTCCTGCAAAACCTCCAGCGGCATGGCGGAAGGGCCTGCGTTAAAATTATAAACTCTTTCCATGTTGTTACCTCCTGCAATAAAAATAGAGAAGCCGTCCTTGGGACGAGCTTCTCTATCTCGTGGTGCCACCCAAATTCAGCCGCTGGTTTGCGCTTACGCGGATAAAAAATAAAACCCTCAATCCCACATGGGACGAGAGTTACCCGCGTTGCCACCCAAATTGCCATACGGCCATCTTTAGTACGCTGTATCGGGCGGTACCCGTCGAATTCGTCATTCGCATCTCCGGAGCGGAACTTACTTACGCTTTACTGCCGCCTCGCATCAACCGGCGGCTTTCTGCAAGCTCAGCGCAGAGCTTCTCCATCATCGTGTTGGCTGTATTGATTTATAGGGTAATTATAGCAGTTTTGTGCCGCTTGTCAACAAAACGAGGCGATTTTTTGAAAAATAGCTTTTTGCAAAAGTAATTTTGTAACGGAGTTTACAGTTTGGCAAATAAAAAACCACGCCGCTAAAGACGTGGTTTAATAAACTGAACTCCAAATTAGTGTATTAACTCAAGCGGGTCAGAATCCTGCCCGTTGATAATAACTTCGTAATGCAGGTGCGGGCCGGTGCTGTAACCGCTGCTGCCAACATAACCGATGACTTCGCCTTTTTTAACATAGTCACCGCCGGAAACGGCAATGGAGGACATGTGGCCGTAAGCGGTTTCGTAACCGTAGCCGTGGCTGATTTTTACATAACGGCCGTAACCGCCGAACCAGCCTGCAAATTCAACATATCCGTCTGCACCGGCGTAAATGGGTGCGCCGTAATCGTTGCCGATATCAATGCCGGGGTGATAATCATAGCCGTAACCGCTGAACGGGTTTGCCCTGCCGCCGAAGTAAGAGGTAATGCTGCCGCCGGCCGTCGGCCAGATGTCCGGGGTGGCGTTAAGGCGTGCGTTGCGTTCTTTAAGCTGTGCCAGCAAATTGCTGAGATTTTCTTTTTTCTGCTGCATTTCTGCCTGCAGATTTTTGGTCTGTGCAGCATAAACGTCAATCATTTTAATATCAGCCTGTAGCGGGCCGCCCTGGCCCATGTACTGGCTGCGGTCAATGCCGCCGCGGGAAGGCTGCTTGTTGTTGCCCAATTCCTTGCGTACTTCGTTTTCCAGTGCGGAAATTTCAGCCATTTCCTGCTGCATTTTTTCATTTTCTTTCTGCAAATCAGCCAGCTTCTGTTCCTGTGCGGCTTTTTCGCTGCGGTAGGCAGCAAGTTCATGCTGGCTGGCGTAGGCGTCATAAACTACTATCGAAGTCCTTAAAGCGCCGATAATGCCGAAAAATAATAAAATGTAGAAAACGATGCCGATTTTGGCAATTACACTGCTGCGGAAATTATAGCTTTTTGATTCTTTACCGTTATGCGGTATCAGCATTAAAGTGTATTTATCGTTTATTTTACGTTTTTGCTTTTTTACCGGTTCCATGTAAAATTACTCCCAACTAACCAAACACAAGTTACACAATTACTATTATATTTTCGCACAAAATACAACAAAAAACAACCTTAAATGCCGTAAAAAAGTGTGAATTATTGTTAATTTAACACATTTTATGGTTAAAAGCGTTAAAATTAATGCCATGATGATTAGGACGGAATTTTAGTTTGTGCTGAATAGATTTTATAAAAACGTGTATAAATAATAAAAAAATGCCGCTGCTTTTTGGGCAGCGGCACTAAATTTACAGTGTTTTGAATTTTGTTGAAATGGCAATCAGAAGGTTACCGGTTTGCCGTAGTAAGCGCAGGCCAGCACTTCTTTCATGGCTGCGTCGTCAATCGGGCGCGGGTTGCTGAAGGTGCAGGGGTCAAGCACTGCGTTGTGGGCAATAGCGTCGGCGTGTTCTTTAAAGACTTCTTCGCTGACGCCGTTGTCTTTATAAGTCTGCGCAATGTTCAGCGCTTTGTTCATTTTCATAATAGCTTTAACCAGCGAATCAGTCAGCTGTTTATCGGTGCCGCCGGGCAGGCCGAGGTAACGGGCAATGGCAGCATAGCGAGGCATAGCAACGCGGCTGTTGTACTGGATAACTGCCGGCAGCAAAATTGCGTTGCAGCAGCCGTGCGGAATATGGAAAATGGCGCCGGTTTTGTGCGCCAGGCTGTGGGCAATACCCAAAAGCGCGTTGCTGAACGCCATACCAGCGAGGCACTGGGCAATGTGCATTTTGCCGCGCGCTTCTTTATCGCCGTGGTAGCTGTCAAGCAGGTTGTCAAAAATATCGCCGATGGCTTTTAACGCCAGCGCGTCGGAAAATTCGCTGCGCGCAGTGGCAACATAGGCTTCGATGGCGTGGGTCAAAGCGTCCATGCCGGTGTGGGCAGTCAGCTTCGGCGGCATCGTCAGCGGGATATCGGTGTCGATAACGGCGATATCCGGCGTAATTTCAAAATCGGCCAGCGGATATTTGATGCCGGTGCTGTAATCGGTGATAACCGAAAAGGCGGTAACTTCGGAAGCTGTACCGCTGGTGGACGGAATGGCTACGAAGATTGCTTTGTTGCGCAGCTTCGGCATAGTGAACGGATTTTTAATATCGTCGAAGGTTTTGTCGGGGTGTTCGTAAAATACCCACATGGCTTTGGCTGCGTCAATCGGCGAGCCGCCGCCGATAGCGACGATAACGTCAGGTTCAAATTCGCGCATGGCCTGCGCGCCTTTCATAACGGTTTCAATGGAAGGGTCAGGCTCGATGCCTTCAAACAAAGAGGTTTCAAGCCCTGCGGCTTTCAAAACTTCTTCGGTTTTCTGCAAAAAGCCGCCTTTGCGCATGGAGCTGCCTCCGGTTAAAATCATGGCTTTTTTATGGCCAGCCAGAACCTTTAATTCATCAAGGGCGCCCGGCCCGTAGTAAATATCGCGTGGTAAAGTAAAGCGTGACATATAATCGCCTCCTAATTTCTTTGCTGATTTTATTATAGCACTAATCAGTAAGTAAATGTTGATATTTATATGAAAAATAAAAAATAATTATTAAATACATGTAAAGACTAATTTTAAAAAATCTGCAAAAGCGGTGGAGAGTTGCACGGTTTTGGGTTATAATAAAAACATCAACAGCAAAGGAAGTGATTTTTTGGCAACACAAATGCAACTTGCCCGTCAGGGCATTATTACCGAAGCGATGAAGCAGGTGGCAGCTTACGAGGGCGTGACGGAAGAATTTATCCGCAAGGGCGTGGCCGAAGGCACGATTGCCATACCGCTTAACATAAACCATAAAAATGTAACGCCGCGCGGCGTGGGGCAGGGGCTGAGCGTTAAGGTCAATGCAAACATCGGCACGTCCAGCAACTTCCCTGACCCGGAGCCGGAGCTTAAAAAATTGCAGGCGGCGATTGACGCTGGCGCCGACAGCGTGATGGATTTATCCACGGGCGACAATATCGACGCATCGCGCAGGGCGATTATTAACGCCAGCACGGTCATGGTCGGCACGGTGCCGATTTACCAGGTAACGGTAGAAACGATTAAAAAACGCGGCTCCGTCGTGGAGATGACGAAAGAGGATTTGTTTGACGTTATCCGCCAGCAGGCGGCGGACGGTGCGGACTTTATGACTATACACTGCGGCATTAACAAAAAGGTGCTGGACATGCTGACCGGCGAAGGGCGCGTGATGGACGTGGTGAGCCGCGGCGGCAGCTTTATTACCGGCTGGATGCTGCATAACGGCAAGGAAAACCCGCTGTACGAATATTATGACGAGATTTTGGATATCTGCGCCGAATATGATGTGACGATTAGTTTGGGCGACGGTTTGCGCCCCGGGTGCCTTGCCGATGCCAGCGACCGTGCACAGCTGCAGGAACTTTTGAACCTTGGCGAGCTGACGCAGCGTGCGTGGGATAAAGGCGTGCAGGTAATGGTGGAAGGCCCGGGACATGTGCCTTACAACCAGATTGCCGCCAACATGCAGCTGCAAAAACGTGTGTGCCACGGCGCGCCGTTTTATGTACTGGGACCTTTGGTGACGGATGTTGCGCCGGGCTACGACCATATTACCTCCGCTATCGGGGGTACGCTGGCGGCTGTCAGCGGCGCGGACTTTTTGTGCTATGTAACGCCGGCTGAACATCTGGGGCTGCCAGATATCGATGATGTGCGCGAGGGCGTAATTGCGGCGCGTATTGCAGGCCACGCGGCCGATATCGCCAAAGGGCTGCCCAAAGCTGTTGCCTGGGATTTGGAAATGGCGAAGGCACGCAAAGCGCTGGACTGGAAAAAGCAGATTGAGCTTGCGATTGACCCTGTTAAAGCGCAGGCCTACCGTGATAAAAAGAACAAGGAAGACGAAGAAGCCTGCTCCATGTGCGGCGATTACTGCGCTGTGAAAATCGTCGGCGAATATCTGGATAAGTGCAAAAACTGCCGCAAATAAAATTTTGCTTTTTATAATGAACCGTGCTATAATGTAAGCACGAAAAGGGATTGATGGTTTCCGAAAGGTGCACATCAAAAGAAAAACCGGGAGCTGCAACTCCCGGTTTTTTATGTGCTGGCCGTGTTTACATATATCTGTCCAGCCACTTGCAAATATAGTACGCTGCTATACTTGCTGCGACAGATACGAAAAATGGGATTATAATTGTTTCCAAAAAGATGCACCTCCTTCCTACCGGAAAGAGTCACGGCTTTTATATTATGCTTGAAAAGTAAAAATTAGTCAAGACGTTATAAGTAAAAAACAACCTGCTGCATTGCTGCGGCAGGTTGTTTTGCGTATTAAGCTCATTTTTTATACGTTTCATCAGGCTGTAATAAGTCGCTGTTATTGAAGCTGTTTATTTGTTTCAGCGGCTGCGGCGGATTGGTATCCGCTTGTAAGCGTTTGTAATACCAGCAAACGTCCAGCCATTTGCCGTGTTTAAAACCGGCTAACGGGTGCGTACCGGCACCAGTAAAGCCCATGCGCTTGTGAAAGTTAAGGCTGTTCCGGTTGGTGGCGGTAATGCAGGCGTAAGCGTTGTAAAAGCCCTGCTTTGCCAGAATATCCAGCAGCGCTGCGTATAAACATTCGCCGATGCTTTGCCCGCAATACGCTGCGTCCACATAAACGGACAGGTCAACGGTGTAATCATACGCCGCGCGTTCAATGTACGGCGACGCATAAGCGTAGCCAACTACCACGCCGTCAAGCTCATATACTAAATACGGATACTTGCTGCTGATTCTTTCCACGCGTGCGGTAAAATCCGCAAGCGACGGCACATCGTATTCAAACGAGATGACGGTATCCGTAATATACGGCGCGTAAATTTCTAAAATGCGCCCGGCGTCGGCAGGCGCTGCAAAACGGATTAAGTCCTTCATTTTTTGTTTCTGTCGGTTAAAATGCGGCGCAGAATGGCAAACATAACTTCGGCAGCGTCGTCCTGCATTTTAAAGGAAAGGCTTTCGCCGTCATTTTTATGCGCGTAAATGATATTAGAAGAAAGGTCGGCCGTTTTTAAATCGTCCAGGCGGATTTCCTTAGCCATTTTTTTGCTTAAATAAATAATGCGGCTGTTTGTCAAAAACAGGTAGCCCGCGTCGGTGATAACCGCCGTTTCTTCCATAATCTGAGGGTGCTCGATATGCTCGCCTTTAAAGGAAATGGTTTCATCAATGCGCAGCTTGCGGGTCAGCTGGTAGTAGTTGTCCTCTTTAGCAACGGTTTTAACCTCGCACAAATAAGCCTGACCTGCCGCGTGGCAGATTTCGCCTTCGTCCAGCGGGAAGTCAACTTTAACATTGCCCAGTGGCGCGTTTTCGGCGTTCCACAAATAACGGTACTTGGTCAGCGCGTTGTCGATGTTGGCTTTAAATTCATACGGAATATCCAGCTTGGCGCACATATCGCGCAGGTGCTGTTCATCATTCGGCGTAAAGCGTTTGGCTTCGGCAATGCGGTCAAACTCACCGTTAAAATAATCGTTAAACACCTGCTTGCGGAAGTCAAAGCCGTCCTCATAATCGTAGCCGAACAATTCATTAATGGCTTTAATGTCCAAGGTTTCTTCGCCGTTGACGATATTGCGGCAGCGTGCAAAATACGCCGATTTTTTTGCGCCGTTATCTGCCAGGCGGCACAGGTTTTCAGGTATCTCCAAAATTTCTGCCATGTGGGCGCGGTCTGCCAAAAGCGCGTCGTCCTTGTCCTTGGCGTAGGTAAAGGCGTTATCTGCAACCTTGCGGTAAATAGCGCTGCGCTGGTCCATATTGCCGTCGTTAAACTTGCAGCCCCACTTTTTAAAAATGCCTGCGGCTGCGTCCTTCGTCAGTTCGGCGGCTGTCGCTGCGTCCGTCAGTATGTTATTTATTTCGGCAAAGGCGTTCTGCTGGGGCTTGCTGCCAAACAGCTTGCCCATAAAGCCCTGCTGTTTAAGTTCCTGTTTTTTAAATCCTTTCACGGTTACACATCCTTATTTAATGTAGTCAATTTATTATACAATATCCGCCGCCGCGCCGCAACAACCCCTTTTATGCAATGAGTTTACACAAATGTCACACTAAATATTTATGGTATGATAAAATGTTAATATAAGATATTATCGTGCGGAGATGATATTATGAATATTTTTGAGGACAGGGGCGGCGGTAAGCTGCACTGGAAGCTGAACCTGTACGTATTATGGGTGTGCGTGTTTTTCTGCTGCGCCAGCTACACCATGTGCGTGCCGTTTTTGCCTGTGTACCTTTTACAGCATTTAGGCGTTGCGCAAAGCGATGTTAACGAGTGGACGGGGCTTATTTACAGCGTAACGTTTTTTACGGCGGCGGTTATGGCGCCGTACTGGGGCGCTCACGCGGACAGAATCGGACAGCGCCTCATGGCAATCCGCGCGGGCTTCGGGCTGGCAATAAGCTATGCGCTGATGGGCATGTGCCAGACGCCAGAACAGCTTTTTGGCGTGCGTCTTTTGGCAGGCCTTGTCAGTGGTTTTGTACCGGCGGCGCTGTCGCTTGTTTCATCCACGCTGCCAGCGGTTAAAATGGGCTGGGGCATGGGCCTTATGCAGACAGCGGTTGCCAGCGGCAGCATTTTAGGACCGATGCTCGGCGGTTACGTCAGTGCGTGGTTCGGTATGCGTATGTCGTTTTATATCGCGGCGGTGGCGCTTTTAATTGCCACAATTATGGTTATTGCGCTGGTGCGCGATATTGGGCACGAAAAGGGCGAAGGCAAAGTTATCCACGTTTGGGCGGATTTACGCGCTTCGCTGCAAAATAAAGGCCTGCTGTTTGTTATGAGCATGTTTTTTCTGGTGCAGGTTTGCGTGATGATTGTGCAGCCGCTGATTACCATGTACGTTTCGTATCTTTTGGGCGGCGTTGTCAATGACGATGTTGTTAAAACGGCGGGCGTTATCTTCTCGCTGGCGGGTATCGCCGGTATCATCGCCGGTCCGTACTGGGGCAACCGCGGGCAAAAGCGCGGTTATACCAAAACTCTGTTTTTAGTGTTCATCTGCGCGGGCGCAATAAATATGTGCCAGTTCTTTGTCAGCAACATCTGGCAATACGCGGCGGTTACCTTTGTTTACGGTTTGTTTTTGGCAGGCGCGGTGCCTAACATTAACGCGCGCCTTGTTGAAGTTACCGACCCTTCCGTCCGCGGCAAGGCGTTTGGGCTTGTTACCAGTGCGCAGCAGTTCGGCGGCGTGGTTGGCCCGCTGTTGGGCGGTTTTTTAGGCGGCTTTTTGCCGACGCGCCTGATACTGGTGCTGACCGGTTTTATTCTGGTGTGCGCCGGTGTTTATACTTACCTTACCAAAGTGCGCGGTATGGCGAGAGCATAAAGTGTTAATAAGTTAACGGTTTTGGCAGGGGTTTTATTTTTAAGGTAAAATCCCCGTCAATTCCTTGACAAATTTTGTATACA
>CASEGD010000024.1 GCA_949287345.1 uncultured Phascolarctobacterium sp.
AAAAGCGCGCAGGCACAGCAAAGCGAAAAATATAAAAAATTACAGGAGCTTTATGCCGGATTGGAGGAATTGAGGCATGAGTGCGGTTGTAAATGACATTATAAAAATTATGGACGGCATCGCCCCGCGCGAACTGGCGGAAAGCTGGGACAACGCCGGTTTTTTAATCGGCCGCAGGGATAACGCCGTTAAAAAAATCATGGTGGCGCTGGACGTATCGCCGGAGGTTGTCCAGCAGGCGGTTGCGCAGAAGGTTGACATGCTGGTAACGCACCACCCGCCGATTTTTAAGCCGCTGAAAGCTATCTGCGACAGCAGCTGGCAAAGCGCATTGCTGTTAAAATGTATTGAAAACGGCATTGCCGTGTACAGCGCGCACACGAGCCTTGACAGCGTGTTGGGCGGCGTTAATGATGTGCTGGCGGAAAAGCTGGGGCTGCAAAACGTAACCACTCTGGTTAACGGCTGTGAGGATGGCGGTTCGCTGGGGCGCGTCGGCACATTGCCGCAAAAAATGGAATTTGACGATTTTGCCGCTATGGTTAAGCGTGTGCTGGGGATGGATTTTGTAACCGGCATCAGCGCGGGCAAAGTGGTGCATAAGGTTGCCATGTGCGGCGGTGCGGGCATTGATTTTGTTGCCGAAGCGCTGGAACACGGCGCGGATACTTACGTTACCGGCGACATTAAATACCACGAAGCGCAGAACGCCGTGTTCAGCGGGCTGAATTTGATTGACGCCACGCATCAGGGGACAGAACTGCCGGTGGTGGCGGTGTTGGCCGATAAAATTGCGCTGCGCCTTGCGGCAGCCGGGCTGGGCGCACAGGTGCTGACGGCGCGCGAAACCTTACTTTTTAAGCAATATTGACGAATTGAGGTAATATATATGATTAGTGAATTTAAAGCGGGCGCAAAAATCTGCCAGTCCGTACTGATGAGGGTGCAGCGCGTGGGCACATCAAGCAACGGCGCGCCTTTTGCCCGCGGCTTACTGGAGGACAACAGCGGCAAAATACCGTTTATTACTTTTGAAGCGCCGATTGTTGAAAAATTGCGCGACATGGACGGCCCTGCGCCGATGATGGTCAGCGGCAGCGTGGATATTAACAAGTTCAGCGGCGAAATGGCGTTGCAGGTTATTATCAAAAAAGTCAGCGACATTGTGCCGGAGGATGACATCAGCAACCTGCTGCCGGAGGGCGATTTTGACCATGCGGCTTATAAGGATAAGTTTGACCGCCTGATTAAAAGCGTTTTAACACCGGGGTTGCGCCTGGTGCTGGATAATGTTTTTGAAGGCGAAACCTACGAGCGCTTTTTGCGCAACCCTGCCGGCATGCGCCTGCACCACGCCTATATCGGCGGACTGCTTCAGCACTCTGTCGATGTGGCGACGCTGGCTTCCAACATGGCGGATACCATCGGCGGCGTCGATAAGGATTTAATTGTTGCAGGGGCGCTGCTGCATGATGTCGGCAAGCTGCGCGAAATTTCCGCATCCATGGGCTTCCCGTATACGACGGAAGGCCGCCTTTTGGGGCACATCAGCATGAGCGCGGCAATGGTGCAGGAGGCGGCAGCCAAAGCGCGCGTTACCGGGCCTAAATTGCAGCACCTGCTGCATATCGTGCTGGCGCACCACGGAGAGCCGGAAAAAGGTTCGCCCGTTGCCTGCGCTACCAAAGAAGCGTTTATTGTGCATTACGCCGATGAACTGGACGCAATTATGAACCAGTACAAAAAAACGGACGGTAAAAATCCGTGGGAATTTAACAAAATGTTGCAGCGTTATCTTTTAACCAACGCATAAAAGCAGGGTGAGCTTTATGGAATGGTTCTTTCTGGGTGCGTTTCTGGCGCTGCTGGGCGTCATCGGGGAATGGCTGGAGAAAAAGGAAAAGGACGAGCTTTATAATCCGGACAATCTTCCGCCTTCCGCGCGCGGCGGTAATCCGCATAACGCGGGGGAACACCCCTACACGCAGGATGACATTATTTATAAAGACGGGCAGTATTACGAAAACGAAAACAGCGAAGACTGGGAAGAATTTGAGTACGAAATAAGCGAGGACGAACGCTTTAAATAATGGCTTGACTATTTAACCTTTTTATGCTAAAGTTACTTGCAGTATGAGTGTGAAAGGCAATCGCTGACGGCTTTGTGCCGTAAGAGGAAAGTCCGGGCTCCACAGGGCAGAATGCCGGATAACGTCCGGCGAGGGTGACCTCAGGGATAGTGCCACAGAAATGTGTACCGCCTGCTTCGGCAGGTAAGGGTGGAACGGTGCGGTAAGAGCGCACCAGCGTTCGGGTAACCGGGCGGCTAGGTAAACCCCATTCGGAGCAAGACCAAATAGGGAAGGGATGAAGCGGCCCGCTGATCCTTCCGGGTTGTGTCGCTTGAGCCTGCAAGTAATTGCCGGCCTAGATAAATGATTGCTGCCGCTTTGCGGAACAGAACCCGGCTTATTGAGCACTCGTATTACGCAAATACAGGCTGGTAATTTTACCGGCCTTATTTTTTTGCAAAATTCACCGTTGTTTCATAACCGGCGCTTACAATTTGCTTAAAGTTGTTATATAATATAATGGTAATTAAGTTTAAGGTGAGTCTGAAAATGAAGAAGCTTGTTTCGTTTGTAGTACCTGTTTATAACGAAGAAGAAAACCTGCATGAGTTCCATAAACGCATGAGCAGCGTAATGGAAGCGCTGCCCTACGATTATGAACTGATTTTTGTCGATGACGGTTCCGCCGACAGCAGCCATTTGATTCTGGCACAGCTGGCGGAGCAGGATGAACATGTGCAGGTGTATTTTTTGTCGCGCAATTACGGGCACCAGCTTGCGCTGACCTGCGGGCTGGACCACGCGGACGGCGACGCCGTTATTACCATGGACGGCGATTTGCAGCATCCGCCCGAGCTTGTGCCGGAGCTTTTGAAGCTGTGGGAAGATGGCTACCAGATTGTGCAGACGGTGCGCACAGCGACGGAGGACGCTTCGTTTTTTAAGAACCTGACATCTAAGACTTATTACAAACTTATCAATTCGCTTTCCAAAGTAGAGATTACACCGGGCGGCAGTGATTTCCGCCTGATGGACAAAGTTGCGGTGGAGGCGTTCAGGCACTACCGCGAGCGCGCCCGTTTTATCCGCGGGCTGGTGAACACTTTGGGCTTTAAAACAGCAACTTTTGAGTTTACCGCGCCGCCGCGTTTTGCAGGGCATTCTAAATTTAATCTGCATAAGATGCTGCATTTTGCGCTGGACGGAATTACATCTTTTTCAAATTTACCGCTGCGCTGGGCATTTTATATCGGTATTGTGTTCGGTTTAATCAGCTTTATGCTGGTTTTACACGTGCTTTATGTAAAATATGTTGCAATGGACGCAGTGCCCGGTTGGGCAACCATGACGGCCAGCGTACTCTTTCTCGGCGGCATCCAGCTGGTGGGTATCGGCATTCTAGGCGAATATATCGGCCGCATTTTTGAAGAAGTTAAGCAAAGACCGTTGTACATCGTCGGCAGACACATTGGCAAACGGTAGTTTTGGTTTACAGCAGGCCGTTTTTGTGGTATAATTTACTTGTTTATAAAAGGCGCAAGGAAGTGATGTGGATGGTAAAAAAAGGATTACTTTGTCTGGTATTTACTTGTGTACTCTGTTTAGCAAACATGGCGACTGCATTGGCCTCGTTTGAATATGGAGATAATGGCCCCGAAGTTCTGGCCATTCAAAAACGTCTGGTTGAATTGAAATACGAAATTAAACTGCTTGACGGTGATTTCGGTTCTGAAACGGAAGCCGCTGTCAAACGCTTCCAGGCGGATAAACAGTTGGAAGTCGACGGAATTATCGGCGAAGCTACTTATACGGCTTTGATGAACAAGCCGATGCCTCCTAACCGTTCCGGCAGGAGCGCAACCATCAGAAACGTCATCCGTGCGGCTTATGGCGTAATCGGTACTCCGTATGTGTTCGGCGGTACCAGCGTTTACGGTTTTGACTGCTCCGGTTTTACCCAGTACGCTTTTGCGCGTGCGGGCATCAATATTCCGCGTACTGCCGATGTGCAGATGTACAGCGGCAAACAAATCAGCGCCAGCCAGCTGCGCCCGGGCGATTTGATTTTCTTCAGCACTTATGAACCAGGCCCGTCGCACTGCGGCATTTATCTCGGCAACGGCCAGTTTATCCATGCAGGTTCCAGCACCGGCGTAACGGTTGCTTCTGCATTTACCGGCTACTGGGGTGCCCGTTATTACGGCGCCTGCCGTATTATCTAACCAAGCATAAACTACCAATCAGGTTTGCCCTGTTGGTAGTTTATTTTTTATTTTGGCGTTAAAATATCCCTGCTTTGTAATATTTTTGTGAAAGCATATAGTGTTAAATACCCAAAGGCGCTGTTTTATTGTATAATAATGCTAATAACAGTTAATGGCGGTGATTTATATGGATAAACAAAAAGTATTGATTGCTGATGATGAAGCACCGATTAGGGAAATATTAAAAATTTACTGCGATAAGGAAGGCTTTGACGTAATTGAAGCTGCCGACGGCGCGGAAGCCATTTTAAAAGTGCAGTCCGAAAAGCCCGATATTATCATTCTGGATATTATGATGCCGGTAATGGACGGGCTGGAAGTCTGCAAACAGGTCCGCAAGATGAGCGATATCCCCATTATTATGCTGACGGCGAAGGACGACGACGACGACCGCATTCTGGGTCTGGAAATCGGCGCGGACGATTATATTACCAAGCCGTTCAACAACCGCGAAGTTATCGCAAGGGTTAAAGCCGTTTTGCGCAGAAGCACGATGGTGAAAAAAGAAGAAGCTGACGGCCGTTCGCATATCGAATACAAAGGCCTCAGCATCGACATGGAAAAATATCAGGTTATTGCCTTTGGCAACAAAATGACCTTTACCGCCAAAGAGATGGAGCTTTTGTGGTGCCTGGCTTCCAACCCGGGCAAGGCGTTTTCGCGCAACCAGCTGTTGGAAACCATCTGGGGCTATTCTTACTACGGCGATACCCGCACCGTGGATACGCACATTAAGCGCATCAGGCAAAAACTTAATATTCCGGAAGATTCCGAATGGGATATTACAACCATTTGGGGCGTAGGCTATAAGTTTGAGGTTAAAGACAAAAAATGAACAAATCATTGAGCTCAAGGCTGATGTACAGCTTCATGGCTCTGATAATGGTTATCGTAGTCGGCGTTACGGCAGGTATTTCCTATCTTATCGCCGATTATTTTTTTAAGACCAACGAGCAGGAGCTGGCCGAAAAAGGCAACGAAATGGCCGCAACAGTTGAATATTTTATGGAGTTTGACAACAGCCGTGATACGCTGAACCGTTATGTGTTTGCCGTGGACCGGCTTGTTGGTGCGCGCATCTGGCTGTTTGACGACAAGTTTGAGCTGCTGGCGGCGTCCAATATCAACACGGATTACCAGCCGGACGGCACCCGCCCCGGCATTAAAGACCTGACGATGATGGAAGGTTCAACCGCCGAGATTTCCAGAGAAATTAAAAGCGGCAAGCTGGACACCAAAGTTATTGCCATTTTAAAGGACGTGTACAGCGGCAAATCCGTACAGTCGCAAATTTACCATCCTTATTATAAGGAGCAGGTTATGCTGGTGGGCGTGCCTTACGGCAAACCGGGCGGTGCGGCGCGCGGCGCGATTTTGCTGGCGCAGCCGTTGAGCGGTTTTGACAGCTTTTTGCGCGATATTTATATTTACACATCTATCGTTGCAATTCTGGCATTGATTTTAAGTATGTTCATGGTCCGCAGTTTAGCGCGCACGATGATTAAGCCGCTGGTATCCATGAAGGACAGCGCGGTTGCCATTGCTGCCGGTGACTATACCCGCAAGGTGGAAGTGCACGGCGAGGACGAGGTTGCCGATTTGGGCAAGGCGCTGAACGCTTTGGGCAATGATTTGAGCGAATTTGTTGCCAAAACGGAGCGTGCGGAAAAAATCCGCCGCGACTTTGTTGCTAACGTATCGCATGAGCTGCGCACGCCGCTGACGATTATCCGCGGCTACAACGAAGCTATCAGTGACGGCACCGTTACCGATAAGGACATGATTCAGCGTTACCGCCTGCTGATTAACGAAGAAACGCTGCGTTTGCAGCGCATGATCAGTGAGCTTCTGGACATCAGCCGTATGCAGGCCGCCGAAGAACTGCCGCCTGCCAAAATGCAGCCGCTGCCCTTGGGCGCGATTGTGCGCAATGTAGCCGAAAAGCTGATGGTAAACGCTGTTGAGCGTAATGTTAAGTTGCTGGTGCATGTCGATGAAAAATTGCAGGTTATGGGCCAGGGCGACCAGATGGTACAGCTGGTGCTGATTATCGGCGACAACGCGCTGAAATACACGCCTGCCAACGGCACGGTAGCATTTTTAACGGAAATGTTGGACGACGGCAGCGTAAGGCTGACAATATCCGACCAGGGACCGGGCATACCGGAAGAAGATTTGCCGTTCATCTGGGAGCGTTTTTATAAGGTTGATAAATCGCATTCGCGCAACGTGCCGGGCACAGGACTTGGGCTTGCCATTGCCCGCGAGATTATCCGCGTGCATGGCGCAAGGGTAGAGGTGTTCAGCAAAATCGGCGAAGGCACAAGGTTTGAAATTACCTTCCCGAAGGATAAAGTTATTGCCGATTGATGAGGTGACAAGCGTTGAAAATTGCATTGGTGCAAATGGAAGTTTTGGAAAAAAATAAAGCCGGGCTGCGCCCAACTGCGATGTTGCCGTGCTGCCGGAAATCTGGACGACCGGTTATTCACTGGGGCATTTAAGCAAGGAAGCCGACTACCTGAACGGCACGGTGGTAAATGAGCTGCGGCAGATTGCCGCTGAAAACAGCTGTGCCATTGTGGCGGGTTCTATCCCGCTGCGCAAGAGCGACGGCAATGTTTACAACACTGCCATTACCATTGATAAAAATGGCGAAATTGTTTTTTGCTACAGCAAGGTGCATCTGTTCAGCATGTTTAACGAGCAGCGCTTTTTTAAGCCGGGCAACGATTTTGGCGTGTATGAGCTGGAAGGCACAACCTGCGCGTCGGCAATCTGTTACGATTTGCGCTTCCCGGAGCTGTTCCGCCATATGGCGATGCAGGGCGCAAAAATTATCTTCGTGCCTGCGGAATGGCCTGAAGTTCGCGGCGCTATCTGGGATTTGTTTATCCGTGCGCGCGCGTTGGAAAACCACACCTTTATTGTCGGCGTAAACTGCACCGGCAAATTCCACGACCAGAAATTTTACGGGCATTCTGCCGTTATCAGCCCGTTTGGCGAAGTGCTCGCCGTGGGCGGCGGTGAAGAAGAAATTGTTTACTGCGACATTGATTTGAATTTGGTGGAAAAAGCCAACGAATATATGAATGTTTTGAAGGACGTAAGGCCGGAGTTGATAAAATGATGAAACGGATTTTAAGCCTGCTGCTGTGCCTGTTGTGCTTTACCGGCAGCGCGCTGGCAGCACCGGCGTTTGAACCGAAAGACTGCCCGAAGGATTTAAAATACATTTTGGGTATGTATTACGGCAACGGCGAACTGTTTTTGCTGCGCGAGAACAAAGGCGAGGTAGAACTTGTTTACCGCTTTGGGCAGAAGGATTACACCTTTGCGGGCAGCAATGTTTACCCGCTGGTTAAAGAACATTTTGACAGCTACACGATTAACGAAAGCGGGCCGCTGAACCATCTGGACGCCGCCGTGCGCATTGAACGCAGCCGCGAAGGCTACGGCGTTAGCTGTTCCGTGGGCGGCAACCGTTACAGCCGACGCTTTTTTGCCGGTGAAAACGGCAAGCCTTTCCGTTTTGCCGTCAGCGGCGACTGGCAGGAACTGAAAAATGCTGCCAATGATGCGGTAATGCCTGCAAATCTTGGAGCAGGGCAGCAGGCGCAGCTTGTAAATCTGGCGCAAGCCGTGCCGGGAATAAAACTTGATTTGCGTTACGCCGGTATGGATAACTGCTTCGGCAATGTGCTGAACGACGATGCGCGTGCCTTTTTGGATGTTGAAGCAGCCGCGGCGTTGAATACCGTGCAGCTTAACCTTGCCCAATACGGCTACGGGCTTTTGGTGTGGGAGGCTTACCGTCCGTGGTCGGTAAGTAAACTTGCGTATGACGCGCTGCCGCCGGAAAATAAATCCATGCTGCCCGCGCCGGAAGTTGGTTTCAGCCACAACACCGGGCGCAGCGTCGATGTCAGTCTGTACAGCCTGGCAACGGGCGAACCGGTTGATATGATAAGCGATTTTGACGAGCCTTCCATCCGCCAGTACGCAAGCTTTGCGGGCGGCACGGAGCTTGAGCGTTACCGCCGCGACCTGCTGCGTACGCAGATGCAGCTTGCCGGTTTTACCGCCAGCGATATGGAATGGTGGCATTTTGACTACGGCAACATTAAAGCCTTTGCGCATTTAAATGTAAAACCGCAGTAAGGCATTTACAGTATTTATAAATGTGTTATAATAGTTACGAAAATACATAATTAATTATGAGGTGACATATAATGAACGTTTACGATTGCGCCAATGAACTGGCAAAAGCTTTAAAAGAAAGCCACGAATTTAAAAAATTGCAGGAAGCACGCCTGGTGCTGAAAAAAGATGCACAGGCAGAAGAACTTGCCAATGATTTTATTAAATTAAGCTCCGAAATTGAACTTGCCAAATATCAGAAACAGGAAGTTGACAAGGAAAAAGAAGAAAAACTGCAAAAACTTTCTTCCTTGCTCAGCCTGAATCCGACCGCTATGGAATACCTGCATGCTTTCATGCGTTTCCAGATGATGATGGCAGACATCACCAAAACTATCAATGACGTTGTAAAGGAAGCTGTCGGTGAATAATTCCGTTAATTATTTTGGTGCAGCCGCAGGACGCGGACGCTTTGGCACAGGCTTTGGCGGCGGCGCGTGATTGCGGAGTGCCGGTAACGATTTTAGGTAACGGCAGCAACGTGCTGGTGCGCGATAAAGGCATCCGCGGGCTTGTCATCAAAATCGGCAATGCGCTGAAAACTTTCCGTCAGAACGGCGAGCGTCTGTATTTTGGCGCAGGCTATTCGCTGGCGCTGGCATCACGCAAGGCGTGGGAATGCGGTTTGAGCGGCATGGAATTTGCCGTTGGCATACCGGGCAGCATCGGCGGCGCGGTTTACATGAACGCAGGAGCTTACAATGGCGAGATGAAATGCGTTGTGGAAAACGTGCGCGTGATGGATATGACAGGCAAAGCCATGGAACTGACGGCGGAGGATTTGCAGTTTGGTTACCGTAAAACCAGTTTGCAGCAAAGCGGCTACATTATTACCGAAGTCTGCCTTAAAATGCAGCCGGGCGATAAAGACGCCATTAAAGCAATGATGAACGATTTCAGCAGCAGGCGCATCAGCAAGCAGCCGCTGGAACTGCCGAGCGCAGGCAGCATGTTTAAACGCCCGCCCGGACATTTTGCCGGTACGCTGATTGAGCAGGCGGGGCTTAAAGGCTACACCGTCGGCGGCGCACAGGTATCCGAAAAGCATGCAGGGTTTGTCGTCAACCGCGGCAGCGCGACGGCGGCGGACGTTTTGCAGCTTATCGCGGACGTGCGCAGGATTGTTATGGAAAAAGCCGGTGTGGAGCTTCACCCCGAAGTGCTGGTTATCGGCGAAGAATAAAACAGCGATTTACGGAGAGCGGCTGCAAGGCCGTTCTTTTTTATAGATACTGCCGTTGTTGTAGCGGCGCTGGGGATATGTTATAATAAGCTATCACAGAAAGAGGTATTTTATAGAGCATGGATAATGTTTACGATTTGGTGGAGGATTTCTACGGGCACGACCCGGGCTGGAATTTTCTGCTTCGCCGTGAATATGCGGACGGCTTTTTGCGCACGGAAGCGTGGCAGGGCAAATCGCCGGAAGAATTATACGATATTTGGGACCAGCTGACGATGCTGTGCCTGTACCTTGGCAACACGGAACTGCTTTTGGGCGACATGAGCGCCGATGATTTTGTGGACTGTGTGGCATGGTGCGGACGCAACGTATCGGAATTTGAAGCTGATTATGAACATACAAAATATTTTTTGGAAACCTGCGGCAGGCTGTATGCTTACCTGCAAAAGAAAAAGGTAATTTCCGACGCCGGTGCGCCGCTTGATGCAGCAGTCAAACTTTTGGACGGCGGCACGATGCACATTATCAACCCGGACGGCAGCTTTGCCGAAGGGCATAAGGCGCGCACACGCCATACCGTGCCGGACGCTGCCAATAAAATATTTTTAAACGTTGGCGAGCGTATGCAGGAAATTTACGCCGCCATGCACGAATTTTTTACCGATACGCAGTTCAGCGTTGATTTGGAACGCGCAACGGTTCTGTACCACGGCGTTTTCGGCAGCGCGCTGAACGAATCTGCCAAAAGCAGAGAAGAAGCAGTTAATTCCTTTTGGGATTACTTTTTGATGGATTACCGCCTGATGCTGCGCGACATGCACCCGCTGGAATATTTTTACCGCGCTGTGTGCTGCAAGGACGGCAGGCGTTACGACGCCGATTTTGCACGGCGCAACAGCGATATTCTGGAGGAATTCCTTTCCGCACGGCTGGTAATTTTTACGGTGCAGGGCTTTACAGACGAAGGCGCATACCTGTGCCGCGACTTTTTAAGCAATGAAACCTACCAGCTGAACCTGCCGCTGAACGAGGATTTTGATACCACGGATATGCTGTTTATCGGGCATATTTTTTATAACGGCAACATGCTGACGGATAACGTGCGCGGCTACAAAATTGAGCGCGTCAACACCCTGTTTTTGCGCGATACCTTAAAACGCACTTACGAATGGGTAAGCGTGCAGCAGCAAAAGCCGACGTGGCAGTGGTTCAGCGCAAGCTACCCGATGGTGCTGCGCAACATGACGTTTTTATATGCCGCCGGCATTGCGCACCGCAACTTTAACAATTATACCGAACATACAAAATACAACGCCGCGCCTTACCGCGATGACACTCTGGTTGCAGGGCTTTTAAAAAACACCATGCTGAAAAATTATTTTTCCGTGGCCGATGTAAGGCTGGCAACGCAGATGTGGTGCGATTTGGAAGCAGCCGGTGCGGTAAACGGGTCTTACAGCGAAACAGAATGGGTGGCAGGCGTTATCTATACTTTTATCAGGCTGAACGGCGCTTATACATTTTTTGATGAGCATATTGCCAAATTCTGCGGCGTGGAAGCAGAAAAAATGCGCACGGTGGCAGAATATATCGCGCAGGAGCTGAATGTTGAAGAACACGACCCGCGTTACAGTAACGAAGAAGGCCTTTTGGTAATGCTGATGAGCGCCCACATGTAAAGGAGAAATTTATGAAATGTAATTTTTGCGGCAGGGAAGTACCACGCGGCACACAGGAATGCCCGTACTGCCATTACCGTTTTGAAATTGAGGCAACCGTCCTCAATCCGCAAGAGCGTGATGAATTTGAAGGCGTAACGATTGACGAGAGCGGTTACGAAGAAACCTCCGCTAAGGACGAGCGCAGGCCGGAACAACGCGAACGCTATGAACGCCGCGAGGAATACAGCAATAAAAGCGGCAGCGGCCCGAAGATTTACGTTAAAAATCTTAACGGCTGCGGCGGTGGGCTGTTTGGCGTTTTGCTGATTATCGCCGTTTTAATTGCGCTGTTTATTTTCTTTATGCCGCTGTTTATCGTAGTTGCCGCCATCGGCGTTGTGTACTACTTAATCAGCAGTATTCTGGGCGGGTTTTAAAAATAGGTAAAAAATAACTGCACTTTCCAATCTGCTTTGGCAGAAAGGCAAGTGCAGTTTTTGTTTTTTTATATAACTATCATAGTAAATAGAAACAAAATAATTAAATATATTTTCCCGCCACGGCGTTTATTTGCTGTGGCTTTTTAATTTTTGGTATATAATAGAAGTAGGAAATTTTGTGCGGAGGAGGTTTTGATATATGGCAAAATATGGCAAAAAAGGTTTTGATTATCGGCGGTGTGGCGGCAGGGATGAAAACTGCTTCGCGCCTGCGCCGCAGGGATAAGGATGCGGAAATTACCGTTATCGAGCGCGGTGAGCTTGTAAGCTACGGTGCGTGCGGCTTTCCGTATTACATCAGCGACGAGGTGAAAAACTTTAACGAGTTTACGCATACGCCGCAGGGAATTGCGCGCGATGTTGAATATTTTAAAAATGTAAAGGGTATTGATGTGTTAATCCGCCATGAGGCGCAAAAGATTAACCGCGAAGCGAAAACGGTGACGGTGCTGGATAAAACAAGCGGCACGGTGACGGATATGCCGTATGATGTTTTAGTGCTGGGCACGGGTGCGACGCCGGTGCACCTGCCAATACCGGGCGCGGATTTAGATGGTATTCATAATTTTTGGTTCCCGTGGGAGGTTGAGCAGGTTAAGGCTGAACTTGCCGCGAATAATGTGACTGACGTGGTTATAGTCGGTGCGGGCTTTATAGGCATGGAACTGGCGGAGGCGTTTAACAACATTGGCGTGAAGGTGAGCGTTGTGGAGATGCAGGATCGTATTCTGCCGCAGATGCTTGATTTGGAGATGGCTGAGCTTGCTGCGAAGCCTGTTGCCGCTGCGGGCATTAACCTGTGCCTTGGCGAAAAGACGGTTGCTTTTGAAGGGGCGGAGCGCGTAACCGCCGTTAAGACGGATACGCGCACCGTTCCGGCGCAGATGGTTATTGTCGCCGTGGGCGTGCGCCCCAATGTGGAGCTGGCGCGCGAAGCCGGGCTTGCTATCGGGCCGAGCGGCTGCATTGCCGTGAACGAGTATATGCAGACAAGTGACCCTTGCATTTATGCTGGCGGCGACTGTGCGGAAAACACTCACCGTGTGAGCGGGGCGAAAATTTTTGCGCCGATGGGCAGCACTGCCAACAAGCACGGGCGTGTAATTGCCGACAACATTTGCGGCGATATGGTTAAATACCCCGGAGTTTTGGGCACGGGGCTGTGCCGTATGCCGGGCATGGAAGCGGGCAGCACCGGTTTGAACGAGCGCACTGCCGCCGCTGCCGGTATTGATTTTGAAAGCGTTGTTGTGCCGGGCAATGACCGCCTTGCCTATATGCCGGGCGCGGGGCGCATTGTGCTGAAGCTGTTTGCCGACAGGGCAACGCATAAGGTTATCGGCGCGCAGGCGATAGGGCAGAGCGTCGATAAACGTATCGACACGCTTGTTGCCGCTATCAGCATGGGCGCAACACTGGAAGATTTGAGTGAGTTTGACATCGGCTATGCGCCGCCGTTTAACGGGCCGATTGACAACATTGCCACGGCTGCCAACGTGCTGCTGAACAAAATTGAAGGACGCCTGCGCAGCATTAACCCGAAGGATTTTAAAGAGCTGCGCAAGGATAAGGCTTATACGCTGGTGGATGTGCGTACGCCGGGCGAGTTTAAAGCGCGCCGTATTGCAGGCTGCGCCAACATTGTAAACCTGCCGCTGGATAAGGTTCGGGCGCATTGCTGCGAGGCGCTGCCTGACAAGGACGCGAAGCTTGTTTGCAGCTGCCAGATTGATTTGCGCGGCTATGAAGCGGAAACGATGCTGCGCGCGCAGGGCTACAAAAATGTGCAGAGTCTTGAAGGAAGTATGAGCGGCTGGCCTTACGAAACCGAAAAAGGCGAATAACAAAATGTGTAAATTTATTGACACAATGGGCGGCTATTGGTAAAATAAAGTAATAATATTATTTATGTAAAGACGCCCGGAAGAATTGTAGTTGGTTGAACAGCACAATAGATTTTTTAACCGGGCTTTATTTTTTATCGAAAGGCAGTGGGATAATGAAAGTTGCAATTATTATGGGCAGCAATTCTGACTGGCCGGTGCTTGAACCGGCTGAAAAAACCTTAAAAAGCTTTGGCGTTGAAGTTGAAGTTGTGGTTGCTTCCGCACACCGTACCCCCGAAATGGTGCACGAGTTTGCGGCAGGCGCGCGTGAACGCGGCGTTGAGGTAATTATTGCCGCAGCAGGCGCAGCAGCTCATCTTGGCGGTGTTATTGCCGCATTTACAACGCTGCCGGTAATTGGCATACCCATTAACGCCACTCCTTTAAACGGAATGGATTCACTTTTGAGCTTTGTACAGATGCCGTCCGGTATTCCGGTAGCAACCATGGCCATTAACGGCGCTAAAAACGCCGCGCTGTTTGCCGTACAGATTTTGGCTACCAAATACCCGGAACTTGTTGAAAAGCTTGCCGAAGACCGTGAAAAAATGAAAGCGGAAGTTAAGGCCAAAGGCGAAAAGCTGGCTGCGCTCCGCGCTTCTGAACAGTAATTTGGCGGCGGAAAAGGAGCAGAGAATGTCTGGCATTGATTTTACGGATGACAAAATGCACGAAGAATGCGGCGTGTTCGGTATTTATTCCCACAGCGACGATGTTGCGCTGAACACCTACTGGGGGCTGTACGCATTGCAGCACCGCGGTCAGGAAAGCTGCGGCATTGCCACTACCGACGGTTCGCATATGGAAGTACGCAAGGGCATGGGCCTTGTGGCCGATGTTTTTAAAGGCGGCGTAAGCGGGCTGGAAGGGCATATCGCCATCGGGCATGTGCGTTATTCCACTACCGGTTCCAGCATGGCGTACAACATTCAGCCGCTGCGCGTTTATTTTGACGGCGGCAACCTGGCGCTGGCACATAACGGCAACCTTACCAACGCGGCAGAGCTGCGCAAACGCCTTTCGCTGGAAGGCGCGGTATTCCAGACTACGGTTGATACCGAAGTTGTGGTAAGCCTTATCGCGCGCAGCCGCAAAAAAACCATTGAAGAACGTGTAGCCGAAGCTGCCAACACCATTAAAGGCGCGTTTGGCATTCTGGTTATGACCGATAACAAACTCATCGCCGTGCGCGACCCGTATGGCTTCCGCCCGCTGGCGATTGGCAAGATGGAAGGCGGCTGGGTAGTTGCTTCCGAATCCTGCGCTTTTGATTTGGTGGGGGCGGAATTTGTACGCGACGTTGAACCGGGCGAAATGCTGGTGTTTGAAAGCGACAGCGAAGAACCGAAAAGCAGCCGCTGGGCAGAAAAGATGCCTGCCAAACGTGCGCACTGCGTATTTGAATATGTTTATTTTGCGCGTACCGACAGCGTTATCGACAAGCAGTCGGTTTATCAGGCGCGTATCAATATGGGCCGCGAGCTGGCCAAAGAAACCAAAGACATTAAAGCCGATATCGTCATTTCCGTGCCGGACAGCGGTACGGCGGCGGCAGTTGGCTACAGCCTTGAATCCGGCGTGCCGTTTATGGAAGGTTTGACCAAAAACCGCTATGTAGGCAGGACGTTTATTCAGCCTACCCAAAAACAGCGTTTAAACGCCGTAAGGCTTAAACTGAACCCGGTGGAAAGCGTTATTAAGGGCAAATCCGTTGTGGTTGTTGACGACAGCATTGTGCGCGGCACCACCAGCGGCAAGATAGTTAAACTTTTGAAGGACGCCGGTGCCCGCGAGGTGCATATGTGCATCAGCTCGCCGCCGGTAACCGATCCGTGCTATTACGGCATTGATACCAGCGTGCGCAAGGAACTGATTGCTTCTACCCATACGGAAGAAGAAATCTGCCAGTACATCGGCGCAGATTCTTTGCATTATATTTCGCTGGAAGGTTTAAAACGCGCGCTGGACTGCATGGACCCCGAAGGCATGTGCTATGCCTGCTTTAATGCCGATTACCCGGACAATGCGGAAGAAACACTGAGGCAGGGTTCCAAATATATTTTTGAAAACGAAGGTTGATACAGGAGGACGATGATGAGCGAAGAAAAGAAACAACTTACTTATGCCGATGCCGGTGTAAACATTGATGCCGGCAATGAAGCTGTTGAACTGATGAAAGCAAGTGTGCAGGCTACTTACCGTCCCGAAGTTATCGGTGACATCGGCGGCTTTGGCGGTTTGTTTGCATTAAACAGCGGTAAATACAAAGAGCCGGTACTGGTAAGCGGCACCGACGGCGTAGGCACTAAGCTGAAACTGGCTTTTATGGCCGATAAGCATGATACCATCGGCCAGGACGCTGTTGCCATGTGCGTAAACGATATTCTGGTGCAGGGCGCTGAACCGCTGTTCTTCCTTGACTATATCGCCATCGAAACCCTTGAGGCGGAAAAGGTTGCGCAGATTGTTAAGGGCGTTGCCGGTGCCTGCAAGGAATCCGGCTGCGCGTTAATCGGCGGCGAAACCGCAGAGATGAGCGATTTGTACGGCAAGGACGAATACGATATCGCAGGCTTCTGCGTTGGCGTTGTTGAAAAAAGCAAAATGATTACCGGCGACAAGGTAAAACCGGGCGACGTGCTTTTGGGGCTGCCTTCCGCAGGCGTACATTCAAACGGCTTTACGCTGGTGCGCAAAATCTGCTTTGACGTAATGGGATTTACCATGGATACCCCGGTGCCGGAATTTGGCACTACTTTGGGCGAAGAACTTTTGAAACCGACCCGCCTTTATCCGCGCGTTTGCCTGCCTTTGATTGAAAAATTCAATCTGCACGGCATGGTGCATATCACCGGCGGCGGTTTTTACGATAACATTCCGCGTATTCTGCCCGCTGACTGCGACGCCGACGTTAACGCCGGTGCGTGGGAAGTGCCTGTGGTATTTAAAAAATTGCAGGAATGGGGCAATGTTGACTGGCACGAAATGTACCGCACCTTTAACATGGGCGTAGGCATGGTGCTGGTTGTTGCGCCGGAAGAAGCCGACGCTGTACGCGAACACCTTAAAAATGCCGGCGAAACCTTCTACGAACTGGGCAAGATTGTGGAAGGCAGCGGCAAGGCTGTTCTGAAAGGCGGCGTTTTCGGTGAATAAGCGCAAAATCGGCGTGCTGGTAAGCGGCAGGGGCAGCAATTTGCAAGCCCTGATGGACGAAATTGCCGCCGGTACGCTTAACGTGGAAATTACCGTTGTCATCAGCGATAAAAAGGATGCCTTTGCTTTGGAACGCGCCGCAAAAGCAGATATTAAAACCGTCGCTGTGGAGCGCAAGGAATGTGTATCCAAAGAAGCATTTGAAAATAAAATTACTGCCGCGCTGGAAGACGCCGGTGCGGAACTTGTTGTGCTGGCAGGTTTTATGCGTATTTTAAGCCCGGTGTTTGTAGGGCACTGGCACCATAAAATCGTCAACATCCATCCGGCTCTTTTGCCGAGCTTCCCCGGCCTTGACGGACAGGGGCAGGCTCTTAACTACGGCGTAAAAATTGCCGGCTGCACGGTGCATTTTGTGGACGAGGGCACGGACAGCGGCCCGATTATCCTGCAAAAAGCAGTGCCGGTGCTGGACGACGACACGCACGATACGCTGGCAGACAGAATTTTGGAACAGGAGCATAAAGCGCTGCCTGAAGCTGTACGTTTGTGGAGCGAAGGCAGGCTGCAAATAGAAGGAAGGCACGTTAAAGTGCTTCCGGCTGAGAGGTGAATGAACATGAGAATAAAAAGAGCGCTTTTAAGCGTATCGGACAAAACAGGCATTGTTAAACTGGCACAGTTTTTGCATGACATCGGCGTGGAAATTATTTCCACCGGCGGCACGATGAAGGCTTTGCAGGAAGCAGGCATCCCCGTAACCTATGTCAGCGATGTAACCGGTTTCCCGGAAATTATGGACGGCAGGGTTAAAACCCTGAACCCGAAAATCCATGGCGGCATTTTAGCCGTACGCAGCAACCCGGAACATGTTAAAGCCATGGAAGAACACGGCATTAAACCGATTGATTTAGTTGTTGTTAACCTCTATCCGTTCCGCGAAACGATTGCTAAACCCGGCGTAACCGAAGCCGAAGCAATCGAAAACATTGATATTGGCGGTCCGGCAATGGTAAGGGCGGCAGCCAAAAACTTCCGCGATGTTATCATTATTACCAACCCGGCACGTTATACCAGCCTGATTGCTATGCTGCAGCAGCACGGCGACGCTGATATCGTAACCCGCAAAACGCTGGCTAAAGAAGCCTTTGCGCATACTTCCGAATATGACGCTGCAATTACTGCTTACCTGACCAAGCAGCTTGCCGAAGGCAAATAAGGAGAAGCATTATGCAGATATTACTGATTGGCGGCGGCGGACGCGAACACGCACTGGCGTGGAAGCTGGCACAGAGCACGCAGGTTGAAAAAATCTGGGCTGCGCCCGGCAACCCCGGCATTGCCGCTGTTGAAAAATGCGAATGTGTTGAACTTAATTTAAACGACCTTGACGCTGTGGCAGATTTTGCCGAAGAACACGGCATTGATTTGACCGTTGTCGGCCCGGAAGCAACTCTGGTTGCAGGCATTGCCGATGTTTTCGCATCCCGTGGGCTGGCTGTGTTCGGCCCTTCCAAAGCGGCTGCGCAGCTTGAAGGCAGCAAGGCCTTTGCCAAAAACATCATGGCTAAATACGATATCCCGACCGCGTTCTTTAAAGTTTGCGAGGATATTGAAACCGCCAAAGCCTACGTTAAGGAAAAAGGCGCGCCGATTGTTATTAAGGCGGACGGCCTTGCGGCAGGCAAAGGCGTTGTGGTTGCCATGACGGAAGCCGAAGCGCTGGAAGCCATTGACGAAATGATGGGCGAGCAGCATAAATTCGGCGGCGCGGGCGCACGCGTTGTCATCGAAGAATTTATGCAGGGCGAGGAAGCTTCGCTTTTGGCCTTTACCGATGGCGGGCACATTGTGCCGATGATTGCTTCGCAGGATCACAAACGCGCCTTTGACGGCGATAAAGGTCCTAACACCGGCGGCATGGGCACTTATGCACCGGCTCCGGTTTTAACCGATATTTTACGCCTGCGTGCTGTTGAAAAGATTTTGAAACCTGTTGTAGCTGCCATGAAAGCAGAAGGTATGCCGTATAAAGGCTGCCTGTATGCCGGTTTGATGGTTTGCGGCGACGAAGTGAAGGTTGTTGAATTTAACTGCCGCTTCGGCGACCCGGAAACGCAGGTTGTGCTGCCGCTTCTGGACGGCGACCTGGCAGAAATTATGCTGGCCTGCGCAACCGGCGGACTGGATAAGGTAGACATCGGCTGGAAGGATAAAGCAACCGTCTGCATTGTGCTGGCTTCCGGCGGCTATCCTGAAAGCTACAAAAACGGCTATCCCATCAGCGGGCTGGATAAAGCAGGTGCATTGCCGGACACCGTTGTGTTCCACGCCGGAACGAAAATCAGCGACGGCAGCGTGGTGACGGCAGGCGGACGCGTGCTTGGCGTAACTGCAAGCGGCAAAGATATCGCCGAAGCGCAGGAACGCGCTTATAAAGCCGTAAGCCTCATCAGCTTTACGGATATGCAGTACCGCAAGGATATCGCGTGGCGCGCACTTAAAAAATAAAATAAATGTCCCTGCATCAGCGGGGACATTTTGTATACGCAGTTATTAAATAAAAAATATAAAAATTTTAAGCAAAGGATGGATGAAAATGGCATTTTATTACGATGAACCCGCACATACTTTTAGTGAATATCTTTTAGTCCCCGGTTATTCTTCCAGCGAATGTGTTCCGGCTAATGTTGATTTGAGAACTCCGCTGGTTAAATTCAGAAAAGGCGAAGAACCGGCTATCACCATGAACATTCCTCTGGTTTCCGCTATCATGCAGTCCGTATCCGACGATAAAATGGCGGTTGCCCTTTCCAAAGAAGGCGGCATTTCCTTCATTTACGGCTCTCAGTCCATTGAAGACGAAGCAGCCATGGTTGAAAGAGTTAAAACCCATCGTGCAGGTTTTGTAAGCAGCGATTCCAACATCCGCCCGGACAGCACCCTGGCAGATATCCTTGCTTTGAAAGAAAAAACCGGCCACAGCACTGTTGCTGTTACTAGCGACGGCACCGTTAACGGCAAACTGGAAGGTATTGTTACCAGCCGTGACTACCGCGTAAGCCGCATGGATCTGAACACCAAAGTTAAAGAATTCATGACCCCGATCAGCGAAATGATTACCGCTCCGGCAGAAACCACTTTGCAGGAAGCTAACGATATCATTTGGGAACACAAACTGAACACCCTGCCGATTATCGACGCTGAAGGCCGCCTGCTGTACATGGTATTCCGCAAAGACTATGCTACCCATAAAGAATATCCGTTGGAACTGCTGGACAGCAAAAAACGCCACATTGTAGGCGCGGGCATTAACACCCGCGACTATGCTGAACGCGTACCGGCACTGGTTAACGCAGGCGTTGACGTACTGTGCATTGACTCCTCCGAAGGCTACAGCGAATGGCAGAAAATTACGCTGGCATGGATTCGCGAACATTACGGCGACAGCGTAAAAGTAGGCGCAGGCAATGTTGTTGACGCAGCAGGCTTCCGCTTCTTAGCTGAATGCGGCGCTGACTTCGTTAAAGTAGGTATCGGTGGCGGCTCCATCTGCATTACCCGCGAACAGAAAGGTATCGGCCGCGGCCAGGCAACCGCAGTAATTGAAGTTGCCAAAGCACGTGACGAATATTATAAAGAAACCGGCATTTATGTGCCTATCTGCTCCGACGGTGGTATCGTTTACGATTACCACATGACCCTTGCTCTTGCCATGGGCGCAGACTTCCTGATGCTGGGCCGTTACTTTGCACGTTTTGATGAAAGCCCGACCAACAAAGTCAACATCAACGGCAACTACATGAAAGAGTACTGGGGCGAAGGCAGTAACCGTGCCCGCAACTGGCAGCGTTATGACCTCGGCGGCGCTCAGAAACTGTCCTTTGAAGAAGGCGTTGACTCCTACGTTCCGTACGCAGGCAGCCTGAAGGATAACGTAAACCTGACCCTGAACAAAGTACGTTCCACCATGTGCAACTGCGGCGCGCTGAATATTCCCGAATTGCAGGCCAAAGCAAAAATTACCCTGGTATCTGCAACTTCTATCGTTGAAGGCGGCGCACATGACGTTGTACTTAAAGACAACACCATGAATAATTACGTAAAATAACGGATAAAATATGTAAATCTGCTTTTATGCAATTGACATATTTGTAATCAAAAGGTAAAATTAACTTTGTAGTTTTAATTTTATTAGGAAGGTGCTGTTTGATATGAATTTAAGAAAATTAGCTTTATGTGCTGTTGCCGGCGTAATGGCAGCCTCCATGATTTTCACCGCAGGCTGCGGCGGCGACGAAAAGAGCGATAAAAAAGTATTAAAGGTTGGTATGGAATGTGCTTATGCTCCGTATAACTGGTCCCAGACTTCTTCCGAAGGCGGCGCTGTTAAAATTGCCGGCACCGAAGAATATGCTTACGGTTATGACGTAATGATGGCTAAAAAACTGGCTGATTCCATGGGCGCTGAGCTCGAAATCCAGAAAATTGAATGGGACGGCCTTGCTCCGGCAGTTGTAAGCGGCAAAATTGACGCTGCTATCGCCGGTATGTCCATCACTTCCGAGCGTAAACAGTCCGTTGACTTTACCAAACCGTATTATTATGCAAATGTTGTAGCACTGGTTAGAAAAGACACCCCGCAGGCTCAGGCAACCAGCGTTGAAGAACTGCGCGGTGCAACTGCAACCAGCCAGCTGAACACCATCTGGTACGACCAGATTGACCAGGTTCCGGAAGTTAACAAACTGCCTGCTATCGACAACGTACCGGGCATGATTGTTGCTCTTACCTCCGGCAAATGCAACCTGATTGTTACCGATATCCCGACTGCAAAAGCAGCGGCATTTGCTAACCCTGAACTGACCGTTCTCCAGTTCTCCGAAGAAAAAGGTTTCAAAACTTCCAAAGAAGATGTTGAAATCGGTATTGCCATCAAAAAAGGCAACAAAGAACTGAAAGACGCTATGGATGCCGTACTTGGCAACATGACTCCTGCCGACTTTGATAAAATGATGGATGAAGCTATCCAGAAACAGCCGTTGGCAAAATAATAGCTTGAAGGTGGTAAATTATGGCTACTATGCCCGATTCTTTCTTTTCGTGGGTAGTATTTTTACTTAACGAATATGGCGGCGTACTGATTCAGGGTGCCGGCGTTACATTGCTGCTTGCGCTGGTCGGCACTTTTATCGGCTGCGTAATCGGCCTTGCCGTTGGTATTGTGCAGACGATACCGGAAGACCCGAATGCAGGCTGCTTTAAAAACTCGCTTATCCGAGGGGTAAAAGCGGTTTTATCTTCTTACGTTGAAATTTTTCGCGGTACACCAATGATAGTACAGGCAATGGTTGTATATTATGGTGCGATGAGCCTGTTTGATATTGATATGTCGGCAATGTTTGCCGGTTTTCTTGTTGTTTCCATTAACACCGGCGCTTACATGGCGGAAACCGTGCGCGGCGGTATTGAATCCATCGACGCAGGCCAGCGCGAAGCTGCCGTTGCTATCGGTATGGACCATTTCCAGACGATGCGTTTTGTTGTGCTGCCGCAGGCATTGCGCAATATTATGCCGCAGATTGGCAACAATCTGATTATCAATATTAAAGATACTTCCGTATTGAACGTAATTTCCGTAACCGAGCTGTATTTTGCTTCAAAATCGGCTGCAGGCGTATATTACAGATATTTTGAAATTTTCTTCATTACCTGCATTATTTACTTCATTATGACTTTTACGGCTTCCCGCATTTTGCGCTGGCTGGAAAGCAAAATGGACGGCCCGAAGGATTATCAGCTGGTGGAATATGACCCGATGGCTGACCCGTGCGGGCATTTTCAGGTAACTAACAAGAAAGGACGGTAACAGAAATGGCAGAAAAAGAATTACTGTTGTCCGTTCAGGATTTGAAAAAACAATTTGGCGAGCGTGAAATTTTAAAAGGCATCAGCTTTGATGTTAACAAAGGCGATGTGGTTTGCATTATCGGCCCTTCCGGCAGCGGCAAATCCACGCTTATCCGCTGCGTAAACTTTTTGGAGCAGCCGACGGACGGCATTATTGCTTACCGCGGCAAAAACGTACTGGAAACCTTTAAAAACCTGCCGTTGTACCGTACCAAAGTCGGCATGGTGTTCCAGCAGTTTAATCTGTTTAACAATATGACGGTGCTGGAAAACTGCATGGTCGGTCAGGTTAAGGTTTTGGGCAAGGATAAGGAAACCGCCCGCAACACGGCGATGAAATACCTTGAACATGTCGGTATGGCAAGTTATATCAACGCCAAACCGCACCAGCTCAGCGGCGGGCAGAAACAGCGAGTTGCCATTGCCCGTGCTCTGGCACTGGAACCGGAAGTGCTGCTGATGGACGAACCTACCTCCGCACTTGACCCGGAAATGGTCGGCGAAGTTCTTGCTGTTATGAAGGAACTTGCGGACGAAGGCCTGACAATGGTTATTGTAACGCACGAGATGGCGTTTGCGCGTGATGTATCTTCGCGTGTAATTTTCATCGACCAGGGCGTTGTTGCCGAAGAAAGCAGCCCGGAAGAAATTTTTTCTGCGCCTAAAAACCAGCGTACAAAAGATTTCTTAAGCCGTTTCAATTTAGGCAAATAATTAAAAAACATTAAAGGATTTTTCTCCTGCTTGTAGAATTTAACTTAGAATAGTAAATTTTACAGCAGGAGATTTTTTATAAAAACCCGAAAGGATTTTGCCCATGTTACGAAGATTATCAGCTTTTATCTGCTTTATTTTATTTTTATCCGCGTTCAGCGTTGCCGGTGCCGCAGGCAGGGGCACTATTTTATTTGTGCCGCTGGATAACAGGCCTGTGTGCCTTGAATATTCCGTCAACAGTATGGCGGCGGCAGGCTGGAATGTGGAAACGCCGCCGGAGGAATATATTGCTTCCAACGAGCACAGCGGCGACCCGGATAAATTGTACGAATGGCTGGCTGAACGTGCGCCGCTGGCCAATGCCGTTATTGTTTCGTCCGACGCGTTGCTGTACGGCGGACTGGTTGATTCGCGCACGCACCATATTGAACGTGATGTGCTGGAAGAACGTGCGCACCGTCTGGTAAATTTAAAAGATTTGGGCGGCAACCCGTTGGTTTATGTTTTTACAACCATCATGCGTTCGCCGCGCGCCAGTGCCGCACCGGTTGAGCCGCCGTATTATGCGGAGTGGGGCAGCAAAATTTTTCAGCTGGGCGAACTTGAAGACCGCGAGGATTTAAAAGAAATTACCCGCCGCGAGCGTAAGGAATTAAAACGCTTGTTGCAGGAAATACCAGCGGAAGTGCGTGCCGATAATATGCAGCGCCGCGCCTTGAACATTGAAATGACCGAGCTTTTGCTGCACGGCGTGGAAAGCGGCGATTTTGATTATCTGTTAATCGGCCGCGACGATACGGCGCCGTATTCGCAGGCACATAAGGAAGCACGCAAAATGGATATTCTTGTGCGCGAGCTGCCGAAGGAACGCATCCGCTTTTTTGCCGGTGCCGACCAGCTTGGCATGGTGCTGCTGAACCGTGCTGCCAACCGTTTAAGTTATGAAATTCCATTTGTTTATGCCGCTTACGGTGACGGCAAGGGCAAAGATACCATTCCTTCTTACGAGGATGACCCGGTAGATGTCAGCGTTAAGGAGCACATCCACGCTGTTGGCGGCTGGCCGACAAAATATTTGAAACGCGCCGATATGGTGCTGTTGGTGAACACTCCTTCCAGCGGCGTAACGCTGGAGGCTTCTGTACCAAGCAACGACGGCACGGTAACGAAGCAGCAGGAACGCTTTATGAAAAAGCTGAATTATTTTGAAGGCAAGGGCAAACCTGTGGCTGTGGCCGATATTGCTTACGGCAACGGTGCGGATAACGCGCTGGTAAAAGAGCTGTTTGCGCAGGACAAGGCTTACAGCGTCGCTGCTTACGGCGGCTGGAACACCGCAGGCAACACAATCGGCTTTGCGCTGTCGCAGGGCTTGTTAGCGCCGGATATGACGGAAGCAGGCAGGGACAATTTGCTGAACATCCGTTATCTGGACGACTGGGCTTATCAGGCCAACGTGCGCATGAAGGTATCGGCAGAACTCATCTGGCCTAACCACTGGCCGAACAGCGGCCTGAACAGCGAACAGCTGGTGGCTGCCGAAAATTTAATTACCAAAGAAATTAAAAACATCGCATCGCCGCTGATGACGGAAGAAACCGTGGACGGCTATCAGTTTAATCTGCCGTGGCAGCGCATGTTTGAAGTACGTGTAGCACAAAAATAACGTATGAGGTGAGTACGTGAAATTTGCAGAAAAGCTTGTTTTAAACAGCGGCTTTACCTTTGATTATACAAATATGTTCGGCACGGGGC
>CASEGD010000025.1 GCA_949287345.1 uncultured Phascolarctobacterium sp.
ATGCAAAGGCCGATCAGCATGCCGACAATCCAGGTACCGGAAAGTACAAGGTAAGGGGATTTCAGCGCCAGCAGCGGTTTAATCGTCAGGCGAACCAGAGAGCGGGAAGCGCCGATGCGGTCCATATAACGTGCAAACGCGCCTACGGACATAATGTTCAGGCCAAGGCCTGCGGCGTTACTGCTCATCGTTTTGCGCATGAATTCAAAAGCGTCAAAGAACCAGGAGCCGGTAGAGGCTTTCTCCGGCAGGATTACGCCGTAACCGCAGACAACTGCGATGTACATTAAAATCATGCCGCCTAAAAAGAGTACGGGCTGCGGCTTATATTTTTTATAGATAAGATAGCCTACCCAGAACGTTACAAGTGCGGAAATTACAATACCCATCTAATCATCCTCTCTTTTTTATAGTTAGAACTAATTACAGTATAAGCTAAAACGCAGGGCAATAGCAAGCAAAATTGTCTGAAATTTACAGAAAATTTTTAAAATAAAATCAATCTGTTAAATTTATAAGCTATACTTATAAATAAAAGCGGGCTAATCCCTGATATAAGGACTTTCCGGCGGTTTTGTCTATCAACCGTTCTGCAAAGCCTGCCATGCTTCCAGCGCGCGCGCCACAAACAAACGGCGGATGCCTTCGTTTTCACCCATGCCGTGCAGATAGGGCGTAACTTTAAAGCCGTAGCCTTCCAGAATTGTTTTATGCGAATCTTCATCGTCGCCTGCCATATCATTGTTGGCATGGTCGCCTGCCACCATCATAGCGGGCATAATGGTAATGTCCTTAATATTTTTTGCTTGCAGCAGCGGGATGACGGTATCAAGATGCGGCCAACCCTCTACCGAATAAATATAGGCGTTGTCAAAGCCCAGTTCAAACAGGCGGTGCTGCATAACGGCATAATAAGCGTTGGCGGGGTGCGGCGTACCATGTGCCAGAAGCAGTACGGCGCTGCCATCCGCCTTGGGCGGGAATTGTGCAGAAAGTGCCTGCATGGTGTCTTTAATATCGTCGCGCTGGCCTTCCTGTCCCATCCAGTACATCAGCGGCGTGCCGATGGACATTTTTTTAAAGAAGGTTTTGTAATGGTTGAACACGTAGGTTTTGTAGGCGTATTCAATGCCGGGGATGATATCCAGCGAGCAGAGCGCCACGCGGGTATAACCTTCGCTGTGCAGTTTTTCCAGCGCTTCTTCCGGCGTGGGGTAGGCAATGCCTTCGTTCTTTTTAATGCGCTCGATAACAATGTGCGAGGTAAAGGCAAGCTCTGCTTTTACGCCGGGGCAGGCTTCCTTAATTTCCGCAAAAACGGCGTCGATGGTTTTGGCGCGTGTTTCCTTATAGGTAGTGCCGAAGCTCATCACAAGGATGGCGTCTTTATCGGGCAAATCGGCAAGCTGCGGGTTTTCGTACACGCAAACGCCAATTTGTGCGGCGTTTAAAAGTGAAGGGGTTGCGGTTTTTACTTCCTCGCTCAGTTTATAACCGGCACTTGCACCGGTATCCGCTGCAAACAGCGGCATAAAGTTTTTCAGCAAAAATATCAGCTCCTTAAAAATTTATAAAAAAACCTTTCTGCCCAAGACAGAAAGGTTTCAGTATCCGCCCGTTATAATTTGGTATTCGGTTATTTGCCGTCTGCCAGATGTTTTTTGATAGCCTCAAAGGTCTGCGCGCTGATAACATGCTCAATGCGGCAGGCGTCGTGTTCGGCAATATCGGCAGGCACGCCGAAATGCTCAACAAGGCATCTGGTCAGCACTTTGTGGCGTTCCAGCACGGCTTTGGCTTTGGCAAGGCCTGCTTCCGTCAGCACAATGTTGCCGCCGGCTTCTACCAAAATAAAATTTTCGCGTTTTAAAATGCTCATGGCACGGCTTACGCTGGCCTTGGTAAAATTCATTTCTTCGGCCACGTCAATGGCGCGTACCTTATCCTTTTTCTGCTGTAATTGCAGAATCGTTTCCAAATACATTTCGCCGGATTCCTGCAAAATCATAATTAAGACCTCCGTGCCGTTAAATATTACTATACTTATATATTGTAACATTATAAACGGCACGGGGCAAGCGCAAACTTGCTGGTGGTATTAGCGGGGTAGTTTTGCGTAAGCTTTTATAAATGCGGCGCGGTTTAAAACGGCGGAAAATAGCGGAGCGGCAAAAGCAGTAAAAATCATGCCCGGCACAGCAGCGGCAATAAGTGCGATGGCAGCTTTGCCCACAAACAGGCTCAGCAGCAGGCGGGCGGCGGCACTTGCCAGCGGGCCTGCCAGCACATAAAACAGTTTGCTGTTCCCCCACAGCAAACAGCAACACGCTACAACGGCGCGGAAAGAAAGGGCGATGAATACGTTAAATATATTTTGTGTACCCAGCATAAGACAGAGTACAGAGGCGGCAATACCCGCCGTAAGATAACGCTTAATGCCGAACACGCCGCAAATAGCGACGGCGATGGGCGCGGAAAGCTGAAACTCGCTGCCCGGTACAAATGAGGGTATTTTTAAGCTGCCGCTGATAGTGATAAGAGCGGTTAAAAGAGCGGTAAGGCAGAGTTCACGGTGGGAAAGCTGCATATGGTTAACCTTCTTTCATATTATAGTTAACTATAAGTATAAAGCAGGTTAACGTAGAGGTCAAGATGATGAAAAAAGTTTGTGACGTTGCAGATATTGTATTACTTTTTAAATTTAATTTATTACTCATTAATAGTAAATATACAGGCTGTCTTAAAATTCACTCTCCAATTTATTTTTGTTTTGCTGTAAAATAGACATAGAAGTTTACTTTATTAACAATTCACGAGGTATAAAATGTTAGATTTTATAACGGAAACGAAAGACGTATGGCAGAATATGAGAAGCTGCGGCAGGCCTTTGGTGCTGTATGGCATGGGCAACGGTGCGGACGCTATACTGGACCGCATGGCGGCAAAAGGCTTAACAGTAGCGGCGCTGTTTGCCAGCGATGAATTTGTGCGCGGGCAAAGCTTCCGCGGTTTTACGGTGAAGCATTACGCTGATATTAAAGCGCGTCTGGGCGATTTTGCCGTTGTTATTGCTTTTGCCAGTGAGCTGCCGGAGGTGCTGGCACGCTTTAAGGCTTTGGCGGCGAAGCATATTGTATTTGCGCCGCATTTGCCGTTGTACGCAGGCAGCGAAGCAGTGGACGTTGCGTGGCTGGCAAAATACGCTACCCGCCTGCAAAATGTGTATGACAATTTGGCGGATGATGAATCCCGCCGCGTGTTTGCCAATGTACTGAACTATAAATTAAGCGGCAAGCCGCAGTACCTGTGGCAGTGCGAAACTGACCGCCGCGAGGATTTACAGCAGCTTTTTGCTTTTGCGGACGACGAAAGCTACCTTGATTTGGGCGCTTACGACGGCGATACGGTGCGCGAATTTTTAGCGCTGACGGGCGGGAAGTACGCACGTATTACAGCCGTTGAGGCTGACCGCCGCAATTATCGCAAGCTGTGCGCCAAAACGGAAGGGCTTGCCAATTTGCGTACTGTGGAAGCAGCAGTGTGGGACGAAGATATGGTGCTGGAATTTTCCGACAGCGGCGGCAGGCAGTCCACGCTTATTAACGCGCATAAACGACAGGTACAGGCCCTTAAAATGGACAGATTTTTGGGCAGCGAGCCTGTTACTTACATTAAAATGGATGTAGAGGGTGCGGAAAAACAGGCACTTCTCGGTTTAAAAGAACATATCCTGAGGGATAAGCCCAAAATGTTTATTGCTGCCTATCATTATGACAACGACTTTTTTGAGTTGCCGAAGCTTATCTGGCAGCTGCGGCCGGATTATAAAATTTATCTGCGCAAGCACCCTTATGTACCGGCGTGGGAAATGAATTTTATGGTGTTATAATAAGGGACGTAAAAAGTCCCTGTGGGTCAAAAATGAAGTATTGTGCATTTGTGGTGGAAATATTTGACAAGTGTAGCAAAAGGTAACAAAATTGTTAAAAATATGTAAAACATTTTACCTAATGTAAGCAGGAATTTTACAATTCCGAGAGAAATTTATTTATAGTATCCCAAAAAGCATAAAAGGAGTGGAGACTCATGAAAAAAGCAAAATGGCTCTGTACTGCTGCGGCAGTTCTGGCATTATCGGCAGTTGTTGCAGGCTGCGGCGGTGATGAGAAAAAAGAAGCTGCCAAAACCGGCGGTCCGAGCGGCGAGGTAATGGTTTATACCTCCATTTACCCGGATATTATTGACAATGTTTGCAAACCGGCAATGAGCAAAGTTTTCCCGGATATGAAGGTTGACTGGTTCCAGGGCGGTACCGAAAAAGTTATGACCAAAATGGCCGGCGAAATCAAAGCTAAAAAAATCGGCGCAGATGTTTTGATGGTTGCTGAACCTTCTTACTATCTGTCCCTTAAAAACGACGGGCTGCTTTTGGATTATGCATCCCCGAACCTGAAAGACGTTATCACCGATAAGGACGAAAAAGGCGCATGGTCTTCTGTTCGTATCAGCAACATGATTATCGCTTACAACTCTGATAAACTGTCTGCTGAAGAAGCACCGAAATCCTGGAAAGATTTGACCGACCCGAAATGGCAGGGCAAAATCGCAATGCCTAACCCGATGCTTTCCGGTACTGCTTTTGTTGCTGTTGCAGCACTGGCAGACAAATACGGCTGGGAATATTTCGATCAGCTGAAAGCTAACGGCATGCGCGTTGAAGAAGGCAACTCCGCTATTCAGAACAAACTTTTGACCGGCGAATATGCTGCGGCAATGATTCTGGAAGAAAACATCCTGAAACTGGCTGCAACCAAAAACGAGCCTTTGAAAGTTGTATATCCTGAAGACGGCGTAGTTATCATTCCTTCCCCGATTGCTATTTTCAACACTACCAAAAATGCTGACGGCGCAAAAGCTATGGTTGACTGGTGGCTCTCCAAAGAAGGCCAGCAGGCAGTTGTACAAGGCTGGATGCATTCCGTCCGCGGCGACGTAGAGCCGCCTAAAGGCGCTCCGGCACTCAAAACCTTCTCTGACAACGCAGTACCTGTTGATTGGCAGAAACTTGCTGATAACAAAGCTGAAATCAAAGAAGAATTCCGCGTAAGGGTTATGGAATAACGGTTCTTTCTAAATCCGGCATGAAATAGTTAAGTGAGGGATTTCAGGGGTCGCTGTTGGGGCGATCCCTTTTTCCCGTTTTATAAATAGCGACCTTAAATTACGCTTTAGGGCGGCCGTTATGCCGTAGAAAGGAGTTATGGTGGGCTTTTTACAAAGAATAAACAGCAAATTCCTGGTAATTTCGCTGTCGGTATTATTACTTTTATATTTTGTGGTTTTCCCGCTGGCCATACTGTTGTATGACAGCGTGCTGGTTGACGGCGCGTTTACGCTGGAAAACTACCGCGAGGTTTACAGCAAGGATGTTAACTGGCGCGCGCTTGCCAATACGGTTGAGCTTTCGCTGATAGTTATGGTGGCGAGCGTTATCATTACTTTCCCGCTGGCGTGGCTGGTTGGCCGTACCGATTTGCCGTGGAAAAAAGGCTACCGCACGCTTTTGGTTGCCAGTTACATGATTCCGCCGTATGTAGGCGCTATCGCCTGGGTACAGCTGCTGAACCCGAGCGTTGGTTACCTGAACAACATTTTTAAATGGATGTTCAATCTGCAGCAGGCCCCGTTTGATATCTACACCACGGGCGGCCTGGCATGGGTTTTGACTTTATTCTATTCTCCATTTGCTTTTATTACTATTTCGCGTGCGATGGAAAAAATGGACCCGACGCTTGAGGAAGCGGCAAGGGTTTCCGGTTCATCGCCGCTGCGTACGCTTGTTGACGTTACGCTGCCTTTGATGGCGCCTTCCATTTTAGCCGGCGGCCTCTTGGTATTCATCGCCGCAGGCTCCTGCTTCGGTATTCCGGCAATCGTCGGTATGCCTGGCAACATTGAAGTTATGACGACCCGTATCGTTACTTACGTTTACATGGGCGACGAAGCCGGTATCCGCGATGCGACGAGTCTTGCTGCATCTCTGATGTTTATCGCCAACGCACTGCTGTTCGGCATGACGTGGATGCTGGGCCGCAAGGATTATACCACTATCAGCGGCAAGAGCACGCGCCCGAACATAGTTGAGCTTGGCAGGTGGAAATGGCCTGCGTTTATCGCTGTCGGCCTGTACGGCTTTATTGCCGTTATCCTGCCACTGGGCTCCATCCTCTTAACTTCACTGCTCAAGAGCATGTCCAAGGGCATTGAGCTTTCTAACCTCGGCTTTGATGCCTGGATTCCGGTTATTACCAGTTCCCAGTATATGGAAAGCGTATGGAACTCCGTTGTATACGGTGTAATTGCTGCAACCATCGGTACGGCGCTGTCCATCTTTATCGCTTACCTTGCCGTTAAAACGAAGGTTAAAGGGCGTAACTTCCCGGATTTGCTGACGATTGTCGGCGGTTCTACCCCGAGTATCGTTATCGCGCTGGCTTTGGTTATCACCTTCTCCGGCAACTTTGGCCTGAACCTGTATTCCACGATGTGGATTCTGGTTGTCAGCTACCTTGTTAAATATATGACGATGTCCGTCCGCACGATTGCGGCTTCCTTAAGCCAGGTTCACATTTCGCTGGAAGAAGCGGCGCTGAACTCCGGCGCAAGCTGGCTGCGTACCTGCAAGGACATCATCATGCCGCTGATTGCGCCTTCTGTAATCGCGGGCTGGTTCTTGATCTTTATGCCGTCGTTCTACGAACTGACGATGTCGCTGCTGCTTTACGGCAGTGACACCAAAACCATCGGCGTACTGCTGTACGATTTGCAGACCTACGCCGATACGCAGAATGCTTCCGTGCTTTCGGTAATTATTTTGCTGATAGTTCTGGTGGGCAATGTTATTTTAAACAAGCTTACTAAGGGTAATGTTGGTATTTAAAAGGAGTGGAATGAATTGTCTGAAGTACGTATAGAGCATGTTTTTAAACGGTTCGGCGATGTTACGGCCGTCAACGATTTTGACCTTACCGTAAAGGACGGCGAATTTGTTTCGCTCCTTGGGCCTTCCGGCTGCGGCAAAACTACGTCGCTGCGTATGATTGCCGGCTTTGAAAGGGCAACCGAAGGCGAAATTTATATCGGCGACCATTGCGTAAGCTCGTCAGAAAAAAATACTTTTGTGCCGCCCGAAAAACGCGACATCGGCATGGTATTCCAGTCTTATGCGGTATGGCCGCACATGACTGTTACCGAAAACGTGGCTTATCCGCTGAAAATCCAGAAGGTGCCCAAAGAAGAACGCGCCGCACGCGTTGCGGAAATGCTGAAAATGGTACACCTTGATGAATACGCAAGCCGTTATCCGCATCAGCTTTCCGGCGGACAGCAGCAGCGTGTTGCATTGGCGCGCGCACTGGTAATGCGCCCGGGCCTCCTGCTCCTCGACGAGCCTTTGTCCAACCTCGACGCCAAGCTGCGCGAGAGCATGCGTTTTGAAATTTCTTCGATTCAGAAGGAACTGGGCATCACCGTTATTTACGTAACGCACGACCAGTCCGAAGCGATGACCATGAGTGACCGCGTTGTTGTTATGAGCCGCGGCGTTATCCAGCAAATCGGTACGCCGTACGATATTTACCGCAACCCGGCCAACAAGATGGTTGCCGACTTCATCGGCCTGGTAAACTTTGTGGAAGGCGAAGTGCAGGGCGACCGCGTTTACATCAGCGGCACCGGCGTATCCTTCCCGAACACCAGCGGCGTTACCGGCAGCGCTACCATTGCCGTACGTCCGGAGAACATCAGGATGTCCCGCAGCGGCGGCACCATTGAAGGCAAGCTGACGCACCGCTTCTATCTTGGCGACGCCGTGGATTACCGCGTGCAGTGCAAGCACCATGAAATCCGCGTTATCGTTAAAGGCGCCGACCTGAAAGAATTTAACGACGGCGAAACCGTTTACCTTGACTTTGACAAGATTATGGTTTTTGACCGCGAGTAAAATTGCAAAATTATTTCCCGGGCAAGTAAAATGCCCGGGATTTTTGTTTAAGCTGCGGCTGTGGTATAATAGAAGAAAATTATCCATGTGAGGTACGCGATGAAAAAAATCCTGGCGCTGCTGTGTGCGGCGCTGTGCTTGCTGGCGGTGTGGCATTATCAGCCGGCAGCAGCGGAAAACGAAGTTAAAAATAAAGAGCAGGTAAAAATCTGCATCAGCATGCCGCCGCATTTGGCGCGCGCATTGGCGGATGATTTTACCGCTGCCAGCGGGATTGAGGCGGAGGTTGTGCCGCTTCCGCCGGGCAGTGTGGATAACCGCTTTAAGTTTTTAGCCAACAGCGGCAGCGATGTGTGGCTGGGCGGCACGGTTGAGGAGTTTTATCTGGCGGCGGAGCGCGGTTTGCTGGTAAGTTACCAGCCGGAGGAAGCATATGCCGTACCGGCGGAGTTCCGCCAGAACAATTGGTTATGGACGGCGCTTTACATCGACCACATCGGCTTTTTAAGCAACAAGCAGAACCTGCATTACTTTGGTTTGTACGCGCCGGAAAGCTGGCAGGATTTGCTGGCGGATGAATTAAAATTTGAGCTGGCGCTGCCCGACCCGAAAAACGGCGGCGCAGGCTACGGTATGATGACGGCGCTGTGGCAGTTAAAGGGCGAAAAAGCGGCTATGGAATATGCGGCGACGCTGAACAGGCAGCGCCCGGAATATTTTGTCAACTTGCAGGAAACCATTGACGAAGTGCGTATGGGCTATAAAACGGTGGCGGTTGTGCCGCTTTCACTGGCGCTGCTTTTGGAACGCAGCGAGCAGAACCTGTTTGCCACGCTGCCGAATGACGGCAACAAAAACCTTATCAGCGGCGCAGCGGTGCTGAACGGCAAAAATCAGGCGGCGGCCGGTAAGTTTATTGATTATCTGTTATCGCGGCGCGCGGCGGAAATTGTCGGCGCAACGGGGCACCAGCTTATCTGGAGCATCAGTTCCGCAGCGGGTGACGATTTGCGTGACAAATATACGGGCAAACTGCTGACGCCGGTGGACGATTTAAGCTGGACGGCAGGGCAGAAGGCCGAAGTTATTGCGCGCTGGCAAAACGCAGGCAGAGAGCAAAAATAAAAAGGCAATAAAAAAACGGGCAGAGTGCTTAACGCATTCTGTCCGTTTTAGTTTGTGTTTATGCTTTGCAGTTAGGTTTCAGCGGCATGGTGAAGGTAAAGGTACTGCCTTCGCCGGGCGTGCTTTCGACGCTGACCGTGCCGCCGTGCAAGTTTGCAATCCACTGCACCATGCTGAGGCCCAGCCCCGCACCGCTTTGCCCGCGGTTGCCGTCCGACTGGTAGAAACGCCGCCAGATTTTCGGCAGTTCTTCCGGCGCAATGCCGCAGCCAGTATCGCGCACGGCGCAGATAACGCTGTCAGCCGTTTTGCGCAGGGTAAAGGCAACTTCGCCGCCATTGCCGGTGTATTTAACGGCGTTGTCCAGAAGGTTCAGCAGCAGGCGCATCAAAAGCGTCTGGTCGCCTTCAACTTCAACGTCCGTCTCAATATCGCTTTTAACGGTAATGTTTTTGTCCGCGGCAAGCTGTTCGGTTTCTTCCAGCACAATTTCCGCCAGCTCGCTGAAATCGAATTTTTCAATTTCAAATTGTATTTTGTTCGCGTCGGCGCGTGCCAGCATTAACAGCTGCGCCAACAGGCGCGACATTTTTTGGGCCTGCGCCAGAATTTTTTGCAGCGCTTCGTCCTGACGGCCGTCGGTGTGCGCAGCTCGTGCGATGCGTCGGCGGTAAACTGGCGCTCGGCGTCGAAGGATTTTTCCAGACGTGAGAACATGCTGTCAAAGGTTTGCGACAGTTCCATCATTTCTCGGTCGGCGTTGTGCAGGTCAATGCGCTGCGATAAATCGCTGCCGCTGCCGATGCGTTCGGCCGCCGCCGTTATCTGCCGCACGGGTTTAAGTGCTTTTTTGGTGAGCAGGTAGCCGCCGAAGCCGGAGAGCAGAATTAAAAACGGGAACAGCAGCGCGCATTGCAGCAAAATTTCATCGCGCGTGGCGTAAATGCTGCTTAATGACGTGGTGCCGCGCAGCCATACGCCGCCCG
>CASEGD010000026.1 GCA_949287345.1 uncultured Phascolarctobacterium sp.
TAACATTTTTCCATATAATAAACAATCTATTTTATAATTCGACCGTGTTTACGCTTTTACCTTCCAGCGGTCGAAAAAATGCAGGTATTTTTCGTACAGATAAATCATCCTGCCAACCAGCACCGCCGCCGCAACGGTACCCAGCCCTACTCCGCGCAGCGTGCTGAATTCCAGCAGCGAAATTATAACGCTGATTACAACCAAGGTAATATCAAAACCGTTTTTAATCAGGCTGAAATTCTTTCTGGAGATAAATGTCAGCACATTAACCAGCCCTTCACCGGCGGCAAAAAAGATTTTGGCACGCATTTCCAGAAACACGCCAAACGCCAGCACGGCAATGCTTATCAGGCAGGCCGCCCATTTTTCAAGCTGCGTTTCCGGGTTCACATCCTGCAAAACCCACATAAAAAAGTCAATGCTGTAACCAAACGGCACGGTTAAAATTACCTGCCCCAGCAGCTCACGCCAGTAAAACGCGCGCAAAAGCAGCGGCTGCACCGCGATAAAGGCAAAGTTCATTATAATTGTAATAATGCCGACGCTAAGCGGCGTGCACATGCTTAACACCCACGGTACGCTGGATATCGGCGATGTGCCCAGATCCGCCTTGCACGACAACGCAATGCCAAAGGTCATGCAGGCTATACCGCAGATAAACATTATAATGCGCGGCCCGAAATGCTGATTGCTATTCATAAAAATCTTCCCTTCTCAAAACAATAAATTTGCAAATAGCGGCAATGCTGCCAAATAAAAAAAGACGATAGCTCGTCTTTTTTTACAGCCGTTTATTTTAGCCTTTTACTACGGTATTGGTCAGCTTGCCGATGCCTTCAATCTCTACCGTTACCACGTCGCCGGGCACCATCGGGCCGCAGCCCATCGGCGTGCCTGTCAGCACCAGGTCGCCGGCATCCAGCGTCATGCTTTCGGAGATATAGCTTAAAATTTCATACGGGTTGTAAACCATGTCGCTCGTGCGCCCGTTCTGCTTCAACTCGCCGTTAAGGTAAGTTTTAATGGCAAGGTCGGTCGGGTCAAGGTCTGTTTCCAGCCACGGCCCCAGCGGGCAGAAGGTATCAAACGATTTGCTGCGCAGCCACTGCACGTCGTCCAGCTGCAAATCACGCGCCGTTACGTCGTTAGCGCAGGTATAACCCAAAATATAATCCTTTACTTCTTCCGGTTTTACATTGCGCATGCGCTTTTTAATTACCACGCCCAGCTCTGCTTCGTAAACAACCTCTTTGCTCTGCCACGGATACACAATCGCTTCCCCGTCGCCGATAATCGTATGCGCCGCCTTACTGAACAGCATAGGTTCCTTCGGCACTTCCGCATGGAATTCCTCCGCATGCTGGCGGTAATTAAAGCCAACGCAGATAATCTGCTTGGGCACGCACGGTGCCAGTAATTTAATATCGGACAGCTTAAATTCCTCGTCGGTAATGCGCCAGAAGGTATCAAGGCTGCCGTATACGGTTCTTACCACGTCGCCGTCGATAAAACCGATTCTTTTATTGCCGTTAGGTTCTTCAAAACGTATACATCTCATTTTAAAGCATCATCCTTTGCATTTTTCGTTGTTCAAAATACACCGGCACCAGTCCGGCTGCCTCTGCCATTTCCCGGGCAATATCCAGACGCCGCCCCACATGTTCCTGATAGTGAGCGTCGCTGCCCAGCGTTGCGTAACGCCCGCCCAGTTCGCGGTAACGCTTGTACAAAATAAGCAGATGCTCAATAGCCTGCGGGTTATCCAGACGCCGCGTGTTAATTTCAATCGCCTTATCCTTTTCAACCAGCAGCTTGAATACCTCGTCAAAAAGCTCCGGCGCTTCGGCGTAAACCAGTTCCTTATCCTCGTAAGGCATATAGCGGCACATATAGTCGATATGCGCAAAGCTGTCAAAATTATCATGCAGCTTTAAGTTCTCTGCCGTTGCCAGCAAAAACTCCCGCACGGCTTCCTGTTTGGTCTTGCCGTTATAGGTTTTTGCCTCGTACATATCGCGCCCATTCATGCAATGCATGGAACCCAGAATAAAATCAAACGGGTATTTTTTGCCGAGCGCGTCATCATTGGCGGCCGTGCTTTCCTGCATGCCCACTTCTATGCCCAGCAGCAGTTTTTTGCTGCGGTACGGACCGCAGCTGGCAAAATAATCACCAATATCAAAAACAAAGGCTTCCGGGTTCGTCGGGTAATCCTCGTCCCAGTGTTCCGTTATAATCATGCCTATGCCAAGTTTTTCCGCCGCGGCTTTCGCCTCGTCAATATTCATTTTGGAATCAATGGAATACCGGCAGTGCATATGTGTATCAAAAATCATTTTTACTACCTCGCATAGTCTATTATAACATATCTATGCAAAAAAGCTGCGCTTGCTGAAGATTTTACAAAAATCCAATTATTTTTGCCGTTTTCTTTACACGCTTTCAAATTTCACTTTTCAGCGGATTTTTGTGTTTCGGTATATCAAACTATTAATTTTGCAATTTCCCTGCCTTAACGGCGATTTAAACGCATGAATTTTTTTCAGCGCATTACCTGTTCCAAAACGTCTTTTTCCTCATCGGAAAGCTGATAAGTGGATTTGCCGTTTTCTACCGGTTTGGCATAGCTGCGGTTATCCTCACGTCCGTACAGGCTGGAAAGTACAACGCCGTTATTGTTTTCATCCAGCACTGCCAGCGAATAGCTTAAATTGCTGCCGGTATCGCTGAAAGCGTTGTAGCGCATCAGCTTAACCTTCTGTACGCAGCCCTTCATCTGTTCGCGCATAGCCTGATGACGCTGTTCCAGTTCATTCAGTTCTGCTTTGGCAGCACGTACTTCCGTCAGAGTTTGCGTTAAAATTTCATCCCAGTTTTTATCGTCGCCCTGCGTAAAAAAGTCGTACTTTTTCTGCAGAGCTGCTAATTTTTTGCTCTGGCTGCTGTACATTTTAAACAGCAGCAAAAGCAATACAACCAATACCAAAATTATCACAAACAAATAGTTCTGCATTATTAAATTTACGTTTTCCAAAGTTCTTCCTCCATTATATAAAATAATAAGCCAGCACTCCGGCAACAAGCACCGCAGGCAGCTGATTGGAAATCCTTATTTCCAATAGCTTCAGCGAATTAATGCCGATTGCCATAATCAGCACGCCGCCGCAAGCCGTTACTTCGTTTAATACCGCTTCCGTCATTACCGGCTGCAAAAAACCTGCCAGCATCGTCAGCGAACCTTGATAAAGAAATACGCTGACTGACGAAAACGCCACGCCGATGCCAAGGTTAGCCGCCAGTATTACGGAAATAATACCGTCCAGCGTTGCTTTGGCATATAATATGGTAGCATCCTGCTTTAAACCGTCCTGCAAAGCGCCGACCACAGCCATAGCGCCAATGCAGAAAATCAGCGTCGCCGATATAAAACCTTCGGCAATTTTAGCAGCAACGCTGCCATCCGCGCCGCGGTAAAATTTGTTGGCTAAATAATTGCCAAGCCTTTGCAGATGCCCGTCGATATCCAGCGCCTCGCCGATGATGGAACCTATAACAAGGCTGACAACGCAGATAACGATGTTGCCTGTTTTCAGCGCCATCTGCAAGCCGATAACGAAAATGCACAGCGCCACGCCCTGCATAATCGTCTGCTGCCATTTCTCCGGCAGCCCGCGCCGCAGCACAATGCCTATCAAAGTGCCGCCGATTATCGCCAGCGCGTTGGCAATCGTACCCAGCCCGCTCATAACGGCATCACAGACACAAAATAGTTTTTCATTTGTCTTCCCTCATTTGCAATAAATTAAACGGTCAGTTTCTGTTTTTTCTTTTCCGTTTGTTTCGGGCGTTGTTCCAGCAGTTCGTAAATTCTTTCCAAATCCTCTGCCGAATAATATTCTATCTCTATCTTGCCCTGCTTTTCGTTTTTCGGCACAATTTTAACCTTCGTGCCCAAAAGCTCAATCAAACGGTTCTGGAAATCACGGCAGTAAACACTGATTTCTTTAGCCCTGCGTTTTTTAGCAGGCTTTTCTTTTTTATCATCGTCAAACGGAATATCCTCGCCGTTTTTAATTTTCTTTACAAGTTCTTCCACGGCGCGCGCCGATAAGCCCTGTTCGATAATAAACAGCGCCAGCTGTTCCTGTTCTTCCTGATTGTCCAGTGACAGCAACGGTCTTACCTGTCCCATCGTTAATGTTTCACGTGAAACAGCGTCGCGTACATCCTGTGGCAAATTTAACAGGCGCAGGATATTGGTAACAGCAGTACGGCTGCGGCCAATTTTTTGAGCGGCCTGCTCCTGATTGAAACCAAACTCGCTCATCAGGCGTTTAATGCCTTCCGCTTCTTCAATCGGGTTCAGGTCATGGCGCTGAATATTTTCCACCAGCGCAATTTCTGCCATCTTGGCGTTATCATAGTCACGCACAATAACCGGCACGGTTTTAAGCTTAGCGTTTTTAGCCGCACGCCAACGCCTTTCACCGGCAACAATTTCATACTTACGTCCATTTTTACGGACAATTAGCGGCTGAATAACGCCGTGTTCCTTAATGCTTTCGGTTAATTCTTCCAGCTTATCCGCGTCAAAGGTCTTACGCGGCTGCTGCGGGTTCGGCGTAATATCGCCGACAGCAATTTCTATTTCCTTTTCATGGGGCTGTACTTCTTCAACCGGTGCTACTGTTTCGTTATCGGTAAAAATTGCGCCCAAGCCTTTGCCCAATCCGCCTTTTTTATTCATCGCCAAGAACCTCCTGCGCCAGTTCCGAATATACCTGCGCGCCTTTGGATTTAGGGTCGTACACAATTACCGGCTGCCCGTGGCTCGGTGCTTCGCTTAAGCGCACGTTGCGCGGGATAATGGTATTGTACATTTTGGTATTAAAATATTTGCGCACTTCGCCGACAACGTCGCTGGATAAATTGGTACGCTGGTCAAACATCGTCATCAAAACACCTTCTAGTTTCAGCGCCGGGTTCAGGTTGCGCTGCACCAGTTTAATGGTGTTCATCAACTGGCTCACGCCTTCCAAAGCGTAAAATTCGCACTGAATAGGCACCAGCACGGAATTAGCGGCAGTCAGTGCATTGATGGTCAACAAGCCCAAAGAAGGCGGGCAATCAATCAGCACATAATCGTAATCGTGTTTTACACGTTCCAGCGCATTTTTCAAACGCCCTTCCCTGTTCATCAGGCTGACAAGTTCAATTTCCGCGCCTGCCAGCTGAATCGTTGCCGGAATAACGTCCAGATTTTCATAATCGCTGTGCAGCAATACGTCCTTCATCGGCACATCATTGATTAAAGTATCATAAATACATTTTTTTATATCGCGCTTATCAAAACCAAGGCCGCTGGTAGCGTTGCCCTGCGGGTCATCGTCCAGCATCAGCACCTTGCGCCCCTTCTGTGCAAGGCAGGCGGCAAGATTTACAGCCGTCGTTGTTTTGCCAACGCCGCCTTTCTGGTTTGCAATTGCAATTACCTTTACCAAATTTCTCACCTCATAAAATCATTAAAACTTTCTTAATAATTTTATCACATTTTGTAGTTTAAAAATACAGAAAAACTAAAACTTTTTTACGTTTCACGTGAAACATTTTAAAATTTTACAGAGCATTTTGGTTTAAAGCACATCACCAAAAGTTCTGCAAAATAAAAAACGCGGCACAAGGCCGCATCTTTTATTTTAATTTACAAACATCAACCCAACCGGCAAAATGGTCGGCATATTTTTCCAAATCCGGTATCGTCAGCTTAATGGCGCTGTTGCTGCTGCCGCAGGCCGGGTACACATATTCAAAACGTTTCAGCGATTCATCCAGAAAAACCTGCACGTCCTCATTAACGGCAAACGGGCAAACACCGCCAACCGCGTGGCCGATTAAGTTCTCGGCGTCTTCAGCCGAAAGCATTTTAGCCTTCACGCCGAAACGCATCTTATATTTATGGTTGTCAATTTTCACATCGCCGGGCGCAACAATTAAAACAACACCGTCATGCACCGCAAAGGATAAAGTTTTGGCAATCAGGCTGCCGTCGCAGTTCAGCGCTTTGGCTGCCAGCTCCACCGTCGCGCTCGAAACATCAAACTCCAGAATCTGGTCTTCCATATCACGGGCTCTGAAATAAGCCCTTACTTTTTCAATCGACAAGTTCTACCCCTCCATTAAATGCGCACCATATCGCGCGTAATATCACCGAGCTTTTCAGCGCCGCACATCTTCATCGTGTCTTCCAGTTCACCGGCCAGTTTTTCAATGTAAACCTTTACGCCTTCTTCCGCGCCACCGTACACAGCCGTTACAAACGGGCGCGCAATTACAACGCCGTCAGCGCCCAAAGCCAGCGCCTTAAAAATATCCACGCCGCTGCGGATACCGCCGTCAACCAGTACCTTCATGCCGCCGCCAACCGCATGGCAGATTTCTTCCAGCACTTCGGCAGTTGCACTGCACTGGTCAAGCACACGCCCGCCGTGATTGGAAACGATAATTGCCGCAGCGCCGGCAGCATGAGCCTTTAACGCACCGCGCACCGTCATTACGCCTTTAACAATAAAGGGAATACCTGCTTCCTTAACGATTTCCGTCAGTTCCTCCACAGATTTGCTGCCTGCAGGAGGCTGCATGTTTTTTAAAAACGGCAGGCCTGCGGCATCGACGTCCATAGCCACGGCAAAAGCGCCGCTCTTTTTAACAAGCTCCAGTTTCTCCTTAATCAGCGGCAGGTTCCACGGCTTAACGGTCGGTATGCCCACGCCGCCAGCAGCTGCCACAGCATCGGTTGCGCCAACCATTACCTGCGGGTTCAGCCCGTCGCCGGTAAAGGCGGCAATGCCGTTATCCGCACAAGCGGATACTAAAATTTTATTGTACGTAAGTTCATCATAAGCGTCGCTGTAATGCAGTTCCACCGCGCCGACCGGGCCTGCGAAAAAAGGATAGCTGAATTTACGGCCGAACAATTCCACAGACATATCCACCGGCACGTTTTCATGCAGCGTATCCATCTGCACGCGGATTTCCTGCCATTTCTGGTAGTTGCGGATGGCAGTATCGCCCACGCCCTTCGCCCCCGGACCGGGAATTGTGTTGCGGCAGGCCAGCCCATTGCAGACAGGACAGGCTTTGCACTTGGAACTATCTATGCACTTTCTGGCATTTTGCAAAACTTCATTGTAATTCATAAGATGACCTCCATAAAACCAACTTCGCTTACTATTTTACTATATTTATAAACAAAAAGCATTAGGAAAATAAAAACTCCGGCATAAAAATACCGGAGCTGTAATTTTATTTCTTTTTAACTTCGCCTTTGTTCCATGCCTCGGCAGCTTTTTTATAGGAAGTGAAGTCATCAGTCGTTGCGCCGCAGTTGGTGCAGACAACTTTATTGAGCGTATCATGCTTGAATGTGCCCATCGTCACAAATTTAGCGGTTTTCTGTCCGCACAGCGGGCAGTTTTTTAATTCAATGGGTTTATAATCGCCGCCGCTGGCTTTTTTGAACATGTAATAAAACACACCGGCAGCCGCACCGGCCAAAGCCGCATACAAAATCGTATCACTCATATAAATCACCTCTTCAAATTATGAGCTTTTCCTTATTTTTATTGTAACATATCTTTGCCTCGTGGCAAAATAAATTTTGTAAAATTTACAGGCAAAAAGAAAAACAGAAGCAAAATTTGCTCCTGTTTTCAACATAACCAACAGTTTTATCCACATCAATTTTTTTGATTGCTGGCAATCTGCGGTTTTTTTGTATTTTTAATACGCAGAGTTACCACAACGTCGTCGCCGTCCAGCTCCTGCTTAATCTGCGCGGGGATACCGGCATCGTTAATGGTGCTGACAATTTTCTTAACGCTGTTTAAGTAAATGCGCACATCGTTAACAATTACCAGGCGTTTTTTCTGCTTCGGCGCTGCTTCATCCAGAAGTTTGGCAATATGTTCTTCAGTTTGCTTTACGTTCCAGCCGTTTTTTATAATTTTTTTTAAAACCTGTTCCTGCAATTCGCTGTTTTTCAGTTTCAGCAAAGCCCTACCGTGGCGCTCGGTCAGCTGGGCTTCTTTCAGCGCGTTGCGGATTTCCAGCGGCAGGTTCAGCAGGCGCAGTTTGTTGGCAATGGTAGACTGCTTTTTGCCGACGCGCACTGCCATAGCCTCCTGCGTCAGGTTAAACTGCGTCATCAGTTTTTCGTAGCCTTCGGCTTCTTCTAAAAAGTGCAGGTCCTCACGCTGCAAATTTTCAATCAGCGCAATCTCGGCAATCTGCTGTTCGGTATAGCTGCTGACGATAACCGGAACGTCCAATAAACCGGCCATCTTGCTGGCGCGCAAACGGCGTTCACCGGCAATCAGTAAAAAGTTGTCATCATTACCGCGCGCAACCAACAGCGGCTGCAAAACGCCGTATTCTGCAATCGAAGCCGCCAGATCTTCCAGCGCTTCAGGTTCAAAATCCTTGCGGGGCTGGTACGGATTGGCCTGTATTTTTTCTACCGGCACGCGGATTACGTTAATTTCACCGCTGAAATGCTTGATAACAGAACCGCCTTCCTGTTCTGTCTGTAAAATTTTGAAACCGTCCTCAACCATATCGTACCTCCATCATTCCAAAGGATTTTTTTCCGGTAAGCCCGCCTTACGCGGATAAGCTTTAGGCGAAGCCTTTACTTTTTTAATGGTAACAACCGCCCTGCCGTCGTCAAGCCCAGGCAGTTCAACCTGCTGTGCCTTAACAAGTTTGCCGCCCAGCACATTCAGCGCCTTACCGGCAGCGGCAATTTCTTCTTTATATTTTGCGCCTTTCAGCGCGACAAACATGCCGCCGACTTTTACCAGCGGCAGGCAATATTCGGAAAGCACCGATAACCTTGCCACGGCGCGTGCCGTAACAATATCGTATTTTTCGCGGTGCGCCGCATTTTTACCGGCGTCCTCCGCGCGCAGATGCACACATTCAATATCTGTTAAGCCAAGCTCATCAATAACGCGCTGCAAAAAATTCAGACGCTTGGCCAGCGAATCAATCAGCACTACCTTCAGCGCCGGGCAGTAAATCTTCAGCGGTATGCCGGGGAAGCCTGCCCCAGTGCCGACATCAGCCAGAACTTTGCCCGGGAAATAATCGGCGTAAGCCATCAGAGAATCGACAATATGCTTAACCGCCACGTCCTGCGGCTCGGTTAGCGCCGTCAGATTCATTACTTTGTTGGTTTCCACCAGCATTTCATAATATTTGTCAAACTGCTGCAGCTGCAAATCAGTCAGTTCAAAGCCTGCCTGCCTGGCGCTGTCAGCCAGTATTTTCTGAAACTCAGTCATGGTCCTGCTCCTTGCGGCGCTTAACCTCCAGCACAATCATCAAAACATTGATGTCAGCCGGTGAAACGCCGGAAATACGCGACGCCTGCCCGATGGAAACAGGACGGATTTTATCCAGCTTTTCCGCCGCCTCGGACGAAAGTTCCTTAATGGCGTGATAGTCGATGTTCTGCGGAATCAGCTTGTTTTCCAGTTTCAGCGCGCGCTCAACTTCCTGTTTCTGTTTATTGATATAGCCTTCGTACTTGGCAAAAATTTCCGTCTGCTCTGCCACAAC
>CASEGD010000027.1 GCA_949287345.1 uncultured Phascolarctobacterium sp.
AAAAGTTAGTAAATTAACAGCAAATCCTTAAACAGCGAGGAGGTAAAAATATGAACGACTGCGTATTCTGCCGTATTATTTCCGGTGAAATCCCTTCCGAAAGAATATACGAAGACGATAAAATGATTGTTATCCGCGACGCCGCACCCGCTGCGCCCGTACACGTACTGATGATTCCGAAGGAGCATACCGAAAACATTGTTGCCGCTGACCCGGAGCTTGTTAAACACATGCTCGGCAAGGTAAAAATGCTCAGCGAAAAACTTGGCGTAAGCGAAAAAGGCTTCCGCATCGTTGTCAACACCGGCGACGAGGGCGGCCAGACCGTCCATCACCTGCATATTCATCTTTTGGGCGGTAAAATGCTCGGTTGGCCTCCGTGCTGATTGACAAACGCCGTGCCGTGAGGTATAATTAAACGGTGAGATTATATGCTTCGGAGAGCAATCTCAAAGCATGTAAATTGTATATACACTTCCCTAAGTGTGTGGAGGGAGGGAGATCAGATGGCAGAAATTAAAGTTGGCAAAAACGAAACTCTTGACAGTGCACTGCGCAGATTCAAAAGAGCTACCCAGAAAGCCGGCATCCTTTCTGAAGTTAGAAAACGCGAACACTACGAAAAACCGAGCGTTCAGCGCAAAAAGAAATCCGAAGCCGCAAGAAAACGTAAATCCAGATAATGGGGGCGCGTGCAGATGTCAATTAAAGATCAGCTGACAGAAGATATGAAGCAGGCCATGAAAGCCCACAACAAAGTGGCGCTGGAAACTATCCGCATGGCGCGCGCAAATATCAAAAACGTCGAGATCAATGACAAAAAAGAACTTACTGAAGACGAAGTAATTGCAGTTTTGATGAAAGAAGTTAAGATGCGGCAGGATTCCCTTGCGGAATTTGAAAAAGCAAACCGCACCGATCTTATAGAACAGGCCAAAGCTGAGATTGAAGTGCTGCAAAAATATCTTCCGGCAGCAATGGAAGATGACGAGCTTGAAGCCCTTGTTAAGGCAGTAATTGCCGAAACGGGCGCAGCCAGCATGAAGGACATGGGCAAGGTAATGCCGAAGGTTATTGCCAAAGCCGGTGGCCGTGCCGATGGCAAACGCATCAATGCTATGGTTAAACAACTTTTACAGTAAGTAAAGCCAATGCTTAATAACAGGACCGTACCAACGGCCCTGTTATTTTTGTTTTACAGGGCTTTTGCCACTTGTGATTTTACGTAATTTTTGCTATTATAGATATAGATAGAACGGCGATGAGCCGGGCTTATATTGGAGCAAATTCCCCTGCGGTGTTTTCGTTACATTGCCTATTAGTTTTGAGCCAACACACTTACCTAGGGAGCCTGGAATTTGAGCTCCGCCTGTTAAAAACAAGCCCTTTCGAGGGGACTTTTGCGGCAGGCGGGAGGGCACCCACCTGCACATGCAGGTTCAAAACATTGGGCAGGACGGCATTGCGGGGAAATTTTTTTGGAGGGCTTATGGATTTATCCCGCGTGGAAATGGTTATCGGCCCTGAGGCCGTACAAAAATTAAATGACGCCACTGTTGCCGTTATCGGCCTTGGCGGCGTAGGGTCCTACGTGGCGGAGGCGCTTTGCCGCAGTGGTATTGGCAGCTTTATTATTATGGACAACGATACGGTTGAGCCAAGCAACATTAACCGCCAGCTGCCTGCGCTTACAAGCACTATCGGCCGCTTTAAGGCGGACATTATGGCGGCGCGTATGCGCGATATTAACCCGCTGTGCCGGATAAAAGTGGTTAAGGAATTTTATAAACCGGGCGGTTTTGAACAGCTTTTTTTGAACGACGGGCCTGATTTTATTGCCGATGCGATTGACAGCACGGAATCAAAAGCCGACTTGTTGAAGGAAGCTTACAGCCACGGCGTGCCGGTGATATCCGCCATGGGCACGGGCAACAAGCTGCACCCGGAGCTTTTGGAGATTACGGACATCAGCAAAACAAGCGTGTGCCCGCTGGCCCGCAGTATGCGCAAACGCCTGCGCGACGCCGGTATTGCGCAGGGCATTACGGTGGTGTATTCGCACGAAGAGCCGCAGCATGCGGTAGCGGCAAATGTGCCGGGCAGCATGGTTTTTGTGCCGGCCTGCGCCGGATTGATGATGGCCTCCTACATTGTACAGAAAATTATTGCTAAACAGGATTGAAATAGATGGACAGTTTATTTGCACAAACAGTTACCAAACCGCTGGCGGACAGGATGCGCCCGCGGCGTTTAAGCGATTTTGCCGGGCAGGAAAAGGCGGTGGGCGCCGGCAGCCCGCTGCGCCGCATGATTGAGCGTGACGCTTTGCAGTCTCTGCTGTTTTACGGGCCGCCGGGCACGGGCAAAACTACGCTGGCGCATATTATCGCCAACATGACGCAAAGCCGTTTTGTATCGCTGAACGCGGTGGCAAGCGGCGTGCCGGAGCTGCGCAAGCTGATTGGCGAGGCGCGCGACGCACTTTACAGCGGCATGGGTCGCACGATAGTTTTTATCGACGAAATTCACCGTTTTAACAAGGCTCAACAGGATGTGCTTTTGCCTTATGTGGAAAACGGTACGGTTATCCTCATCGGCGCGACGACGGAAAACCCGTTTTTTGAAGTAAATGCGCCGCTTCTTTCGCGTATGAAAATTATCCGATTAGAGCGGCTTGATAAAAATGCCGTGAAAAAGATTTTGCAGAAGGCGCTGGCGGACAAAGAAAACGGCTACGGCAGGCAGGGGCTTGCCATGACGGACGAGGCACTGGAAGTGTTGGCGGATTTTAGCGGCGGCGACGCGCGCATTGCGCTGAACCTTTTGGAGCAGGCGGAGTTTATGCTGCCGGACGGTGCAAAAACGATTGACGGCGCGGTGCTGGAGAGTGTGATGGGCGACGCTTTTAAGCGTTACGATAAAAAGGGCGACCGGCATTACGATACGGTGTCGGCGTTTATCAAAAGCATGCGCGGCAGTGATGCCGATGCGGCGCTGCATTACCTTGCAGAGATGCTGGAAAGCGGCGAGGACGTGCGTTTTATAGCGCGGCGCATTGTAATTTGCGCGGCGGAGGACGTGGGCAACGCCGACCCGATGGCTTTGGTTGTTGCAAACGCCGCGGCGCAGGCAGCGCATTTTATCGGCCTGCCGGAAGCACAGCTGCCTTTGGCTCAGGCTGTTTGTTATATTGCTAACGCCCCCAAAAGCAACGCCTGCTGCATGGGCATTTTTAACGCGCGAGCGGATGCAAAAGCTGTACAGAGTACGGTGCCGAAACATCTGCGCGATGCGCATTACCCCGGCGCCAAAGCGCTTGGACACGGCACGGATTACAAATACCCGCACGATTACCCCGGCGGCTGGGTACAGCAGCAATACATGCCGGACGAACTTTTGGGCAGAAAATATTATTTTCCCAAAGACATCGGCGCGGAAAAGCCGCTGTACGAGAAAAAATAACGGATTTAACAGAAGTATTGCACAAATTTTTGCGCAATACTTTTTGTTTTTGCAGGTATTTTGGTTAGTTTAGGCGAATTATAATAATTTATGAGGTTATTTAAAATCCTGATGGGAGATGATGTTATGCCGTATTTGTTTTTTACTTTAGCAATTAGTATTGTGGTGGCCGTTTTTGCCGTTCAGAACGCCGCCGACGTTACCGTAGGCTTTTTGATGTGGACGTACCAGACGAGCCTTGTTGTTGTAATTTTGGGCGCTGCGCTTTTGGGAGCAACCGCGATGGGCTTTTTTACTCTGATGCTGAAAGCCAAACACTACCTGTACGATAAAAGCCTGAAATTTGAAATTGACCAGTTGAAAAAAGAGAACGCCAAACTGAAAGAAGAAAAGCAGATGCTGATGCACAGCCAGCGCAACGACGCTTTAAACCATCCCACGGAAGAAACTAAAGCTTAATGAAGAAACACAAAATCTGGCAGTTTAACGAATTTAATAAAGAAGAAGCCAAGCGCCTTGGGGCGGAAGCGGGCATATCGCCGCTGGTGGCGGGGATTTTGCTGAACCGCGGCATTACAGATGCAAGCACTGCGTACGAATTTTTGTACGGCAGCGATGAGCCTTTTCTCGACCCGTTTTTGATGAAGGACATGGCAAAATCGGTGGAGCGCATCTGGCAGGGGATTGAGCGCAAAGAGCGCATTACCGTGTACGGCGATTACGATGTGGACGGCATCAGCGCCAGCTCGCTGTTGTATTTGTTTTTGAAGGACTGCGGCGCGGACGTGAACACTTACATACCGGAGCGCAAAAGCGAGGGTTACGGGCTGAACATTGAAGCGTTGAACACGCTGCACGCCGACGGCACGACGCTGGTTGTAACTGTGGACTGCGGCATCAGCGCCGTTAAGGAAATTGCCGGTGCGCCTGCGGGGCTGGATATTATCGTAACCGACCACCATACGCCGCCGGAGGTTCTGCCGGAGGCTTACGCGCTGGTGAATCCGCACCAGAAGGACTGCGGCTATCCGTTTGAACATTTAAGCGGCGTGGGCGTGGCGTTTAAGCTGTGCCAGGCGCTTTATAAATACCGCCATGCGGATGAGCCTTTATGGAGCGGCAACACGGAGTTTGTGGCGCTGGGCACGGTGGCGGATATTGTGCCGTTGTGGGGCGAAAACCGTGCGCTGGTAAAGATGGGCCTGAAGCAGATGGAAACGACGGCGAACATCGGGCTGAAGGCGCTGATGGAAAAAAGCCGCTGCCCGCAAAAAGACATCACTTCAGAGAATATTGGCTTTATTTTGGCGCCAAGGCTGAACGCTGTGGGGCGTTTGGAACACGCCCAGCTGGCGGTGGAGCTTTTAACGGCGCAGGACGAAGCGCGCGCGGCGGAGATTGCCGAAGCGTTGAACGAAGAAAACACGCTGCGCCAGAAGATAAGCCGCGACATTTTTGTGGAAGCGGAAGCCATGCTGGCGCAGATGGAACATATAGATACGGCAATTGTGCTGGCGAAGGAAGGCTGGCACGCGGGCGTTATCGGCATTGTGGCTTCACGTTTGGTGGATAAATACCATTTGCCGACTATACTCATCAGCATCGACGGCGACGTTGCCAAGGGCAGCTGCCGCAGCATACCGCGCCTTGATTTGTACGCCGCCATTAACGCCAACAGCGATTTGCTGGTGCAGTTCGGCGGGCATCATCAGGCGGCGGGGCTGACGATAAAAACGCCAAACATCAGCGAGTTTAAACGCCGCTTTAAGCAGACGGTGGCGCAAACCCTGCAGCCGGAAGATTATCTGCCGGTGCTGAACGTGGACATGCTGGTGGACAAGGATTACGTTTTGGACGTGCCGCTGCTGAACGAACTGAAATTGTTGGAGCCTTTTGGCAGCAGCAACCCGGCGCCGCTGTTTGCGTTTAAGGACGCTGCCGTGCGCTATGCCAAAATTTTCGGTGCGGAAAACACGCACCTGCGTTTCAGCGCGATTTACGGCGGGCAGCCATACCAGTGCCTGATGTGGGGCGGAGCGGAAAATTACCCCTGCATGTATAACGGCGCGGAGGCCGACCTTGTGTTTATGCCCAAGATTAACGTGTGGCAGGACCGCGAAAGCGTAAATTTGCAGGTTGTTGACTTTGCACAGAAGCTGGCGATTTACGATTACCGCAATGCGCAGATTGATAAACCGGCTTTTATAAAAAGCCTTTTGCAAACGGAAAACGACATACTCATATATGTTAACGATAAAAAAGCCTTTCTGGAAGCTACCTTGTGCGGCGAAGAAACCGTGCGTGAATACGGCAGCACCGATAAGGCAAAGACGATAGTTTTTTATGATATCCCGAAAACGGACGTGGAAGCGGTTGCCGCCGCTTTAACGGAAGGCGGTATTGGTTGCACGTTGTTTCTGTTGTATAATAATAATGATTTCGACAACGCGGCGGAAGCACTTTTTAAACGCTGCCCCAACCGCCTGCATCTGGCGGAAGCCTATAAAAAAATGGCAGGCCTTTTAAAAACGCAGGTGATGATGGACGAGGCAGAGCTTTTAGCGGCCTGCGACATGCAGGAAATTTATTTAACCGTGTTTGAAGAACTTGATTTTATCAGCCGAAGCGGGGGACAGGTAAGTATGCTGCCCGCTGTTAAGAAAAATAATCTGGAAAATTCTGCCGCCTTCAGGCAGGCCGAGGAAACCGGCCGGAGGATTTACAGGCAGTACCGCGCCAATATGCTTGTTACGCCGCAGCAGATTGCGGGCGCGCGCGGAATTTGATTGGGTAAGGATGTGGTTTTATGCCGGAAATTCATGAAGTTACGGTAGACGGCTTATTTGAAATGATTTCTGAATATCTGGACGAAAAGCAGGTGGCTTTCGTCCGTAAGGCTTATGACGTTGCAGCCAAAGCACACGCCAATCAGCGCCGTAAATCCGGTGAGCCGTATATTATTCATCCGCTGGGCGTAACGACGATACTGGCGGAGCTGCAAATGGACGAAACTACGCTGGCAGCCGCTTTTTTGCACGATGTTGTTGAAGATACCGACATTACCTTGCAGCAACTGACGGAAATGTTCGGCACGAAGGTTGCCGACCTTGTTGACGGCGTTACCAAGCTGGGCAAAATCGAATACATCAGCAAAGAGGACCAGCAGATTGAAAACTACCGCAAAATGTTCCTTGCCATGGCGAAGGACATCCGCGTTATTATGATTAAGCTGGCCGACCGCCTGCACAACATGCGTACCATGAAATATATGCCGGTGCATAAGCAGCATTCCATCTCGCGCGAGACGATGGAGGTTTATGCGCCGCTGGCACACCGCCTTGGTATTTATACCATCAAGTGGGAGCTTGAGGATTTGGCCTTCCGCTACATGGAGCCGGAAATTTACTACGACCTTGTTGAGCAGGTTAAGGTAAAACGCCGCGAAAGGGAAGCCATGATTCACGAGGCGATGGCGGAAATTAAGCAGCACCTTGATGAACAGCACATTGAGTGCGAAATTCAGGGACGCCCGAAGAATTTTTACAGCATTTACAAAAAAATGCAGCGCGACCATAAAGAATTAAGCGAGATTTATGATTTGCTGGCTATCCGCGTGCTGGTTAACAGCGTTGCCGACTGCTACGGCACTCTGGGCGTTGTACACAGCCTGTGGCGTCCTATCCCTGGGCGCGTAAAGGACTACATCGCCGTGCCGAAGTCCAACATGTACCAGTCGCTGCACACCACGGTTGTTTACCACAACGGTCAGCCGCTGGAAATCCAGATACGTACCTTTGAGATGCACCGCATTTCCGAATACGGCATCGCGGCGCACTGGCGTTATAAAGAAAGTGGCGGCAAGAGCAATATGCCGTCCGGCGGCGATAAGGACTTTGAAGCAAAATTGTCCTGGCTGCGCCAGCTTTTGGAATGGCATAAGGATATGAGCGATTCGCGCGACTTTGTGAACACGGTTAAAATGGACGTGTTCAGCGACGAAGTGTTTGTATTTACCCCGCGCGGCGACGTTATTGATTTGCCTGTTGGCAGCGTGCCGATTGACTTTGCGTACCGCATCCATACGGACGTTGGCAACCGTTGCGTCGGTGCAAAGGTTAACGGGCGCATTGTGCCGCTGGATTATAAATTGAGCAACGGCGATATCGTCGAAGTTATCACGTCCAAGCAGGCAACAGGCCCGAGCCGCGATTGGATGAACATCGTCGGTTCTTCCGACACACGTAACAAAATCCGTTCGTGGTTTAAAAAGGAACGCCGCGAAGAAAACATCGTCAAAGGCCGCGAGATGCTGGAAAAAGAAACCAAGCGCCTCGGCTATGATATTAAAGTGCTGCTTAAGGCAGACAAGCTGAAAACAGTTGCCACGGCGGTAAGGCTGGACGGCGAGGAATCGCTGTACGCTACCATCGGCTACGGCGGCATAACGCTGAACAATGTTATGAGCCGTTTGGTTGAGCTGTACAAAAAAGAGCAGAAGCTCAACACCACTAAAGACCTTTCCGAGCTTCTGGCAGAGCTTAAACCGCGCCGCAGCAAGGCTAAAAACAGCCACGGCATTCTGGTTAAGGGCGAAGAAGGCATTATGGTTAAGCTGGCGCGCTGCTGCAACCCGATTCCGGGCGACCCGGTTATCGGCTATATTACGCGCGGCAGCGGCATATCCGTACACCGCAGGGATTGCCCCAATGTTTTAAGCAATAACCCCGAGGAGCAGAGCCGTTTGATTGAGGTATCGTGGGATATCGCGACGGACGCTGTTTACAAGGTTAACATTGTTATCAGCGCCGACAACCGCCCCGGCATGATGAGTGACATTATGCAGGTAACCAGCGAGGCGAAGCTGAACATCAACGCGCTGAACTGCCGCACCGACCGCAACAAAGTTGCTTCCATCACCATGGGGCTGGACATCAGCAACCTTGAACAGCTTGACAACATTATGAACAAAATAAAACGCATGAAAGGCGTTTACAGCGTGGAGCGCCAGGTAACATCTGCCGTGCACAGCCACGCATAACAGGAGGATTACATGAAGATTATTGCCATGGAAGTTGGCTACATTGCTACCAACTGCTATATTGTGATTAACGAAGAAACGCATCAGGCAGTCGTTATCGACCCGGGCGGGGATGCTGACCGCATTATGGCGGCTGTGGAAAAGGAAAATGCCAAAGTGGACGCTATCTTTTTAACGCACGGCCACGGCGACCATATTATGGCGCTGGGCGAGGTTAAAGAACGCACCGGCGCGCCCATTTACATCAGCGAGGCCGACGCGCCGCTGTTAAACGACCCCAACAAAAGCCTTGTGGCCTTTATCGGCGGCAAATATACACCCGCCACGGCGGATAAATTTTTTGCCGACGGCGACGAAGTGGAAGCGGCAGGAATGAAGTTTAAGGTGCTGGCAACGCCGGGGCATACGCCGGGCGGTGTCTGCCTTATGCTTGACGACATTGTGTTCTGCGGCGACACGGTGTTCCTTGAATCAATCGGCAGGACGGATTTCCCAGGCGGCTCGTACCGTCAGCTCCTGCAATCAATTAAGGATAAAATTTTGCCGCTGGGCGATAATGTACACCTTTTGCCGGGACACGGCCCTGCAACCACGGTAGAACATGAAAGGCGCAGAAACCCGTTTCTGCAATAATTTTAGCAATAAATGATTAAGGATTTTAAAGTTTTACGAAACAGCACCGCTTTTAAAGTAACGGTGGCGGCGCTCATATCGTTTATTTTGTACATGCTGGGCAATTTTCTGCTGCCGATACTTCTGGCAGTGGGGCTGGCGTTTTTGCTGCACCCAATCAGCAAGCTGTTCGGCAAAATCACGCTTGGGCGCGGTACAATCCATCTGTCGCGTGTGGTAACAATTTTAATGGCGTTCATAGCCTTCGGGCTGATTGTATTTTTGGCAGTAACCTACATTATTTTGCCGCTGTTCGGGCAGATTAACAACCTCGTCGGCAAAATACCTGATTACACCACCAAAATGGACGCCGCCACATTTGACTGGCTGGTGGAGGACCCTTCCAATTACCCGACGCTGCCGCATAACATCGAAAGCCTTTTTGACTACAT
>CASEGD010000028.1 GCA_949287345.1 uncultured Phascolarctobacterium sp.
TGGTGCCCGCCGCCGAAGTTAAGCCACTGCATTTGGGGCAGCACATCGCCGAAGCGTTCTTCCACCGCCTTTAAGGTCGTCGCCAAATCGTCCGCGTCCTGCTCGCACAGGGTGTGGAAGTGCAGCCCGTCCAGCAACGCAACAAGCTCCGGCGTCATGTTTGCATCCCACTGCGCGCGGGTGGTGCCCATGCGGCTGCCGGGCGAGCAGGGGTCGTAAATGGCGTGCCCTTCCTGCGTGGAACATTCCGGGTTAATGCGCAGCCCCACGCTTTTACCAGCCTGCTTGGCCAGCGCGCCAAACTTTGCTAACTGACGCGGCGAGTTAAACACAATGTGCCCGGCATATTTTAACAACTCTTCAAACTCGTCCTCACGGTAGGCGGCGCAAAAAACGTGTACTTCTTTGCCGGGCATTTCTTCCGCGCCAAGGCGTGCTTCATACAGCCCGCTTGCCTCCGTACCGGCAAGGTAAGGCGCCAGCACCGGGTACAAATCATAGTTGCTAAAGGCTTTCTGCGCCAGCAAAATTTTGCAGCCCGTGCGCGCCGCCACGCCCGCCAGCACCTCGCCGTTGTGTTTTAGCTGCGCTTCGTCCAGTATGTAGCAGGGCGTGGGCAGGATGCCGAACACTTCCTGCGGCAGTTTGCCGTGCAGCCCTGCAAAAGGGGGCCTTGTATCTGTCGCGCCCATCAGTCTACCAGCACCGGGTTATTGTTTTCGCTTCTCGGCAGGCCGTATTTATCCAGCGCGTCGAGGAACGGGTCCGGGTCGAACTCTTCCACGGTGTAAACGCCGGGCTTGTTCCATTTGCCGGTTAAAAGCATCATAGCGCCGCACATGGCCGGTACGCCGGTGGTGTAGCTAACGGCCTGGCTGCCAACTTCTTTAAAGCATTCTTCGTGGTCGCACACGTTATAAATATAGTAGGTTTTATCCTTACCGTCCTTTTTGCCGGTAAAAATACAGCCGATGTTGGTTTTGCCCTTGGTGCGGGGGCCAAGGCTGGCCGGGTCGGGCAGCAGGGCTTTTAAGAATTTAATCGGCACAATTTCGTGCCCTTCAAACATTACCGGCGTGGTGCTCAGCATGCCCACGTTCTCAAGGCAGCGCATGTGGTCAAGGTAGCTCTGGCCAAAAGTCATAAAGAAGCGGATGCGTTTTACTTCGGGAATGTTCAGCGCCAGGCTTTCAATTTCCTCGTGGTGCAAAAGGTACATATCCTTGTGGCCAACCTGGTCAAAATCGTATTCGCGTTTAATGCTCATAGCAGGGATTTCTACCCATTTGCCGTTTTCCCAATAGCTGCCCGGGGCAGATACCTCGCGCAGGTTAACCTCGGGGTTGAAGTTAGTAGCGAAGGCATAGCCGTGGTCGCCGCCGTTGCAGTCTAAAATGTCGATGGTGTCGATAGTATCAAACTCGTGCTTTTTAGCATAAGCGCAGTAAGCCTGCGTTACGCCCGGGTCAAAGCCGCAGCCCAGCAGCGCGGTAAGGCCTGCCTCTTCAAATTTTTTGCGGTAAGCCCACTGCCAGCTGTAATCAAAATAAGCACTGAAGCCTGCTTCCTTGCAGCGTTTTTCGTAAACGGCGCGCCATTCGGGGTCGTCGGTGTTTTCCGGCTCGTAGTTGGCGGTGTCCATATAGTTTACGCCGCAGGCCAGGCACGCATCCATCACGGTTAAATCCTGATACGGCAGCGCAATGTTCATTACAAGGTCGGGCTTGTATTCGTTAATCAGCGCTTTCAGCTGTTCAACATCGTCGGCGTCCACCTGCGCGGTGGTAATTTTGGTGGCAGTTTTGCCATTCAGTTCCTCAGCAATTTTGTCGCATTTGGCTTTGGTGCGGCTGGCAATGCACAGCTCCGTAAAAATTTCGCTAACCTGGCAGCATTTGTGGATGGCAACGGTAGCAACGCCGCCCGCGCCGATAACAAGAACTCTACTCATTTTACAACTCTCCTTTTATTTATTATATAATGCTAAAATTAATTCTCTTAAAACCTTGCAGGCCGTAGCGGTCGATACGCCGCTTGCGTCCAGCATCGGCGCCAGTTCGTTCACGTCCGCGCCGATAACATTGGCGCCGACAACCGTGCGCAGCGCCTGTAAAAGCTGCACAAAACTTACGCCGCCGGCCTCTGGCGTGCCTGTTCCCGCAAAGGCAGAAGGGTCAAGGCAGTCCAAATCAATCGTAAAATAAACCGGCGTGCCATTTGCCTTAAGCTGCGCCACCGTTTCCTCCAGCCCTTCAAAGCTGAACTTCTGCATCCGGGTATGCGTTTTGGCAAAGGCAAATTCTTCGCGCTCGCCGCTGCGGATGCAGAACTGGTGAATGCGACCGTCGCCGATAAGCTCGTGGCAGCGGCGGATGACGCAGGCGTGGCTTAATTTGGCGCCGAGGTAATCGTCGCGCAAATCGGCATGCGCATCAAAATGGATGATGTGCAAATCCGGGTATTTTTTCACGGCGGCACGCACCGCGCCCAGCGTTACCAAATGCTCGCCGCCGAGCAAAAGCGGCAGCTTGCCGTCCGCCAAAATCTCTTCCGCGCGCACTTCAATATCTGCCAATGCAGCCTCGGAGCTGCCGAAGCACAATTCCATATCGCCGCTGTCAAACACCTTGCAGTCCGTTAAATCGGCGTCCTGATACGGGCTGTACGTTTCCAGCCCAAAACTTTCGTGCCGCATCGCCGCAGGGCCAAAACGCGCCCCGGGGCGGAAGCTGGTGGTAGAATCGAACGGCGCGCCGTACAGCACAATGCGCGCTTCGCTGTATTCGCTGTCGCAGCCGATAAAGGTTTCCACATTAGGCTTCATTATTTTTCTACCTCCTCAAGCATCTCTTCCAAAAAGGCGGGCAGGTAAAACGCGCCCTTGTGCAGGCGTGTGGTGTAATAGCGGGTGTGCATGTTCAGCGCATCCCACGCTGCGCTGTCCAAATCGTCCAGCGGGTGGTATTTTTTGCTGGCAAAGCCAAACAGCCAGTAGCCCGCGGCATAGGTTGGTATGTGCGCCTGGTACACCCTGCTGATGGGGAAGGTGTTGACAATGCGCTTGTGGCTGCGCTGCATGGCGGCAGCGTCCTCCGCATAAAACGGGCTGCCCTGCTGGTTCACCATAATGCCGTCCTCGCGCAGCGCGTTGTAGCAGCTGCCGTAAAACTCGCGCGTAAACAAGCCTTCCGAAGGCCCGAACGGGTCGGTGGAATCGACAATAATTAAATCGTATTCCTCCTCGCAGCGGCGGATGAATTTCAGCGCGTTGCCAAAATAAACATGCACGCGGCGGTCGTCCATACGGCAGGCGTTGCTGGGCAGATAGGTGCGGCAGGCTTCGATAACCTGCGGGTCCATCTCAACCAGATCAATGCGCTGCACACGGTCGTAGCGGGTCAGCTCGCGCACCACGCCGCCGTCGCCCGCGCCGATAACTAAAATATCCTTAATGCCCTTGTGCACCGCCATCGGCACATGGGTAATCATCTCGTCGTAAATAAATTCGTCCCTTTCGGTAAGCATTACGTTGCCGTCAAGGGTCAGCACACGCCCAAACTCCGGCGTTTCAAAAATGTCAATGCGCTGAAACTCGCTCTGTTTGGAATATAAATGCCTGTCAACCCTGATGCTGTGCTTAACGTCCGGGGTATGAAACTCACTGAACCACATTTCCATTTTTACTCACCCTCTCAAGCCAACACGTTAATATGCTGCAAATCCGGGTCCTCGGAGCCCGTCATGCTGCACCCTTTTTCCTTGGCGTACTGGATATGCTCCAAAATCTCGCCGGTAATACGCTCGCCCGGTGCCAGAATAGGTATGCCCGGCGGATAGCACATTACAAACTCGCTGCACACGCGCCCCTCGCTTTCGCCAATGGGCACGCTTACTTTATCGGCATAAAACGCCTCCTGCGGGCTGGTTACAACCTCCGGCTCAATGTATTCCTGCGTCAGCATGCCGGTGCCGTCCTTCTGGTAACGGCGGCGAATTTCCGCCAGCGCGCTTACAAGGCGTTCCAGCTCCTGCGGACGGTCGCCCATGGAAAGGTACGCCAGAATATTGCCGATGTCGCCAAACTCAATCTGTATATCGTACTCGTCGCGTAAAATATCGTACACCTCAATGCCGGCCAGGCCGATATCAAGGGTATGCACGCTTAATTTAGTCGTGTCAAAATCAAAAATGGAGTTGCCGTTTAACAGCTCCCTGCCGAAGGCGTAATATCCGCCGACGGCGTTAATTTCGCGGCGCGCGTATTCTGCCATGTCCGCCACCTGATGGAACACCTCGTTGCCGCGCAGCGCTAAATTGCGGCGGCTGATGTCGAGGCTTGACATTAACAAATAGCTGCCCGACGTGGTTTGCGTAAGGTTAATAATTTGCCGTACATAACCAGCGTGCACGTTGGGGCCGGTTAAGAGCAGGCTGGACTGCGTTAAGCTGCCACCGCTTTTGTGCATGGATACCGACGCCATATCCGCACCGGCTTCCATTGCCGATACGGGCAGTCCGCTGCCAAAGTAAAAATGCGTGCCGTGCGCCTCGTCCACAAGGCAGCGCATACCGGCGGCGTGCGCCATTTTAACAATCGCGCGCAAATCGCTGCAAATGCCGTAATAGGTGGGGTTGTTTACCAAAACCGCCACGGCGTTGGGGTGTTCGGCAATAGCCCGCTCCACCTGTTCGCGCTTCATGCCCAGCGAAATGCCCAGGCGGCTGTCAACATCCGGGTTAACGTAAACGGGCACCGCGCCGCACAGCACCAGCGCATTAATTACGCTTTTATGCACGTTGCGCGGCAAAATAATTTCATCCCCGCGCTTGCAGGAACTTAAAACCATGCACTGCACAGAACTTGTGGTGCCACCTACCATTAAAAAGGCGTGGGCTGCGCCAAAGGCGTCCGCAGCCAGCTCCTCCGCCTCGCGTATTACCGAAACAGGGTGGCACAAATTATCCAGCGGCTTCATGCTGTTAACGTCCACGCCCACGCAGGACTGCCCCAAAAACGCCGTCAGTTCCGGGTTGCCGCGCCCGCGCTTATGCCCCGGCACATCAAAGGGCACCACCCTCATTTTGCGGAAGTTCTCCAGAGCCTCGTATATCGGCGCGCGGCTCTGGTCCAGACGGGTCCGGTTAAGTCTTAACATTCTTTACCCTCCCTAAAAGCTACACAAAACAAAAAACGCAAGCCATGCCTGTTGCACAACTTGCGTTATAGTCAAAACGGCAGCCCTTTTAAAATCGCCCGCAAGGGCAGAAAAAGGGTAGTTATCGTTTTCGGAAGAGTCAGAGTCTATATAGCAATTATACTTTTACTACTCGTATTGACCGTTTCACAAGTTTGCGCACTGGCGCATTTCAGTTAAGGGTAACCAACTTATAAAATTTGAGCTTTTAACTCAATCAATAGGACTGCCCAAAGCAGTCAAGCGGCAGTGGACCCGGCTGTCCGTATGGCCTTAACTCCGTAAGGAGTGGTCCGTAATAATCGCTTTGAAAAGACTCTTTTAACTTTCCTTTCAAATTGTATAAATTGTAACATAACAATTACCTGTAACGCTGTAAGGGGCGCAAAATCTCCGCCTGCAAGCCTTTGTCATTTTTAACCATTACGTTTACCGCCCAGATGCCGCGCCCCGCGTCGTCCTTCATGCGCGCAGCCTGCACCAGCGGCCTGCCGTTAAATTTAAACAGTTCTTCCAGTTCCAGCAGCAGCACAAAATCCGCACGCTTCCACGCCGTCATCAACGTTTCGTCAAACAGCACCGTTGCCATAACAATTTCGTCCATGCACCAGCATTCAATTTTGTATGGCCTGCCGTCGCTGAAAGCGCCTTTGGCAAAGCCCAGATCAAGCACGCCGTCGTCGCCGGGCTCATGCGCCGATACAATATAACCGCTGCGGTCGGGTTCGATATATTTCATTAAAAGTTTCACTCTCCGTTATTTATATTGGCTGATGATTTTTTTGCAGTATTTAACAAATTCCTTGCGGTGAGCGGCAGGTTCCATAAGTTTTACGCCGCTGCCCCATTTGATAAGCTGCATATAAAAGGCTTCATCGCAAACGGCCTGCCCGCCGATGGTGACATTGCTGCCTTTTTCTTTTACAATCTGCGCCGATGCGCCCAGATATGCCATAACCGCGTCTTTAAGCTCTGCCGCACATTTCAGTTCCACAGCTTCGGCAGCTTCCGTATTTACCGGCTCTGCCTGCGGCGGTTCTGCCGCTGCGGCTTTGGCTGTTTTGGCGGCACGTTTTGGTTTTGCCGCCGCCAGTTCTGCCTTAACGGCTTCGGCGTCGTATTTGCTTAAAAGCGAACAAAGTGCTTCAATAATGCCGTTTGCACCGGCAGTACCGGTTTCTTTTAACGCTTTGCCCGCCTTAACAACGTCCTGCGGCTTCAGCACGCGGCTGACCAGTTTATAGCTGTTAGCGCGCTCGCGGACGGTTTCAATTTGCAGGCCGAATGCACGCAGCACCTCAATATCGTCATAAAGGCTTTTGCGCTCTGCGGCAATGCCTGCTTCTGCCAGCCTGTCAACAAGCCCGGCAATGGTAATGCCGTGCTGTGCATCCGTTTCTTCCGTTAAAAATTTTTGTAAATATAATAATTTTGCTTTCTGGTTACTTTGTTTTGCCATGTTCAGCACCTGCCAATGCAATGTAATATATTTATTCTATTTAACAAAAGTTTGATATTACCTGCAAGGGGGAGAAAATTTTACGTTGATTTTACGTTGGAATTTTGGATTTCTTCTTTGCATGAAGGATATTGCTTTTTAATTTTTACTTTTTTACTCATGTTCATTCTTTGTAACCAAAGAACGAACCAAGAAAGTTCCGCGGCTAGGCGGATTTTCCCGCTTCGCGCTGGCGCTGCTCGCTACGCAACTATTAGCATAACAACTACAAAAATACGAAATTCGCTTCGCTCAGGTTCGATTTTTGCAGTTGTTCTTTAATAAATGTTGCTAAAAGCCGCGTGTTGACGAGTGTCGTACTTTATTGCTTTTTACTAAAAGATAAGCGCACATCGTTGAATAGCAAACTGCTGAAAAGCACGGGAACACTTAAATCAATAAATAGAAGTAACCAAAGTACGAATTTGGGCGAAGTCGCGACTTTCAAAAAACAGGCGAAAACTTTAAATAACAAGGCACTTGCAGCAATAACCGAGGACTGTTTGAGTTTGCGCAGCAAACGAGTTCCGCAGGTGCTGCAAGTGGCAAACTGATTTGATACTGAGCCGTTAAGTTTTTTGAGGAGCGAAGGCTTTTGGGTTACTTTTTGGCCTACAAAAAGTAACATGAATAAAACCGTAAATAAAAATATAATACCCTAAATTCAAAAACGCAACCAAATAAAATAATAAAACATTCACTTAAATTGCCCTCAAACTTTACATAAATCAATCTGTTTTATATACAAACATCTCCGTCAATGGTATAATTAAGAAAAACAAAAGTGTTCGCACGGGGGGGAATTACGTACCTGTAATTTCTCTCCGTAACTCTCCTCCCGTAACCAAAAAAGCGAGGGAGGTTTTATTATGCAAAAAAATTTAAAAAGCAAAATTTTGTTAAGCATTTTGGCGGCAAGCGTATTTTATTTGCCCGCCTATGCCAATGCGGCGAGTTTAACTATTAATGGTGATAAAATTACAGCATCTGACAGCGTTGTAGATGATTGGAATATCGGCACATCAATTTACCACAAAAGCAGCCTGCAAAACAACACTATTACTATCAGCAATAAGGAATATAATAATTTCCAACAAATTTTCGGTGCCTATGCAGCTCAAATTGGCCGTAATGACGGAAGCCATACAAGTCTGGCAGGCAATATAGTTAGTATTGAAAACAACTCTTTTAGTAATATGCCTAGCATTGTCGGCGCTTACGCACAATTTTACAATGGTACTAATCAGGATGATCCTCTGAAATTCAACTCTACAGCAAGCCTGCAAGATAACTCCGTAACTATCAGCGGCAGTACGTTTAACGGCGGTTCATACATTTACGGTGCGTTTGGCAAGTTATATAATGTTTATTTAAATGGCAACCAGACTAAACCTACTATAGAATTTACAGGCAACAAGGTTACCATCGGCAGCGGCACATCATTTACTACTACTGAAATTCATGGCGCTTATACTGCTTTGTGGCAGCCTGTTGTAGATAATGCAACTTATTATAACATGTCAGCAGCTTTAACAGGCAACTCCGTTACCATCAATAATAATGCTGCGTTTAAAGGCACCACCACTATTAACGGTGCTTACGCTAATTTAAATAACCCATCATCATTCAATTCTTCAGCAAACTGCATGGCAAGTTTAACTAACAACTCTGTTAATATCAACGGCGGCACATTTGGTGATAGCACCGATGATAATAATCCTGCTATTAACATTCGCGGCGCATACATTAACTTGCATAATGTAAGAGATGAAGGTTACGACTACGGCAAAATAGCATCAACAGTAACAGGCAACAATGTTACCATCAGCGGCGGCACCTTTAATGCTGCCACCAATGTTTACGGCGCTTACGCTAATTTGACTTATACCGTAAATGATGACGATTATACTTACTATTTTGCTGGCACAGCGGCAATAACCGATAATACCGTAACGTTAACAGGCACGGCAAGCGAGAACTTAACAAAGGTTAACCTTTACGGCTATGGCTATAACGAAACTGACAAAGATGTTAAACCCAACGACCAAATTACCGACCACAGCAACAACAACCTCATCGTTGACGGCTGGAGCGGCACGGTTGGCAGCGTAAATAATTTTGACGCTATCGATTTTGAAAATATCAAAGTGGCAGTAATAGATGATGAAAATAAAACTCCCGCTGCTTCGGTGTTTTACATTGAAGACACTAACGAAGGTGCTAACAAGGGCTTGACTGATACTAAAGTCAATATCAATTCCGTTGCGGCTGGGGATTACAAAGCATACACAGAATTAAGCGGCACTTTAACGCTGGACAGCAAAATAAAAAGCGATAATATTCAAATCGCAGATAAACTACAAAATGGCAAAGATGTATATTTTGCCAGCGATAACGGTGACAACGGTGTTATTGCCAACAAGTTCAGTTCAATATCAGCAACACAAGATGAGAACGATAAACATCTCATCAATCTTTCCGCAAGTGTTGATAAAACCATCTTGGCAGGCAAGTTTATTGAAGCCGACAGCGAAGGCAACCCGATTGAACACATCAACAGCAACGGTGAGGCTGCCCTTACGGTTAATGAAAGTTTAAATGACACCAACGCGTTATTGCAGGCGCTTATGCGCTTGGCGATAAGGACGCAACAGGCGGCAATCTGATTATTAAAGGCGGAACACTTACCAAGGATTTGTACGGCGGTTATTCCGAAGACGGCAATGCTACGAACAACAAAGTAATTATTGAGGACGATTACCAAGGCACTGTTTACGCAGGCTACAGCGAAGGCGGCGCTGCAACAGGCAACACTATGACCTTAACCGGCGATGCCAACGTCACCGGCGCTGACCTTTACGGAGGTTATTCCGGTAAAACCGGTGCAGAAGTTGTTAAAGATAACACCCTTACCGTTAATGACTGGACCGGCAGAGTAAACTCCTTAAACAACTTTGCAGCTATTGAGTTTGAAAACATTGCCTGGAAACCGGACGCTACCGTGCTTACCGTTGCAGAAAAAGGCGATGCGCTAAAAGACACTGTTATTAACCTTAAAAGCATTAACCTTGCGGGCGGCCAAACCTTTAACACCGGCGAGAAAATGACCCTTATTACCGGCACCGAAACCAACAAACTTGCCATTACGAAAGACAATGTAACTGCGCCCGAAGATTTATCATATCTTGCAGGCGTTGCCGTTAAAGGCACGGGTGAGGCAACCGTTGATGAAAACGGTACTGTTACCTACACCATTAACACTGTTGAGTTAACCCCGCAGACGGACATGCTTGCCGAAACCCGCGCGGCCTCCGCAGCGTTTGTAAATCAGGGCACGGACTTAATTAACGACAGCCTTGACGTGCTGGGGCGCGACGGCACTTACGGCGTTAAAACCTTTGCCGCCGTACACGGTAACCGCAGTAAGTATGATGTTGCAGACGATATTAAAATTAACGGCTGGAGTACGATTGTAGGCGTTGGCAATGCCGATAAGTTCGATAACGGCAGCGAGTTAAGCTGGGGTGTTTTCTACGAAAACGGCAGCGGCAATTACCGCACCTATAACAGCTTCAACAACGAATTCTTCCGCGGTGACGGCAGTATGGTTTATAACGGCGGCGGCATTGCGGCAAGGTACGAGAATAAAAACGGCGTTTACACCGAAGGCAGCCTCCGTGCAGGTATGCTTAAAAACGAACTCGATAATGCCATGCATGATGTTAACGGCAGTTACGGCTACGAAACGGAAAGCACCTACTACGGCGCGCACATTGGCGTTGGTAAAATCATCAGTCTGAGCGACAGCAGTGACCTCGATATATACGGTAAATTCTTCCATACTTATACCGAAGGCGACAGCTTTACCGTGGGCAGCGATAAATTTGATTTTGACAGCGTAACCAGCGACAGATTAAGAGTTGGCGCGCGCATTACAAGCAACAAGGAAAATAAGTTCAGCACTTATTATGGCTTGGCTTATGAGTACGAGTTCAACGGCGACGCCGATATGACGGCACAAGGATTGCGGGCAGATACACAGAGCTTACAGGGAAGCAGTGTAATGGCGGAAGTAGGCTTTAACTACCAGCCCACGCCCGACAGCCCGTGGAGCTTTGACCTTAATATGCGCGGCTACACCGGCGAACGCCAGGGCGGCAGCTTTAACGTGCAGGCAACGTATACCTTTTAAATAAATAAATTTGTAATAGAAAAAACGCATCCAACCCTCGAATGGGTACGGGTGCGTTTTTATTATGCGTAACTTAAAATTTTACAGCTGTAAAATAACTTTACTTAAATCCTTTCTACCAGCACTTCATCCAAACGGCAGAACATATCGTAATATTTTGCCCTGGCATCGCGCACTATTTGCAGGGCAATAGCGCTGTTATAAGCGTGCGCCACATTGTTGCGAGTGGCAAGAGCTTCCAGCCACAGCTGTTCATCATCAATCAGCCCGGCCTTATAGGCTGCTTTTAAAATACTTTTGGGCGAACCTGTTGCCGCTTCGCTAACGCCTTCGTTTACAAGCAGTTCTTTCATTGCTTTCCATGATTGTTCAAAACAAATTTCGTACAATGCCGCCAGCCCCGTAAGCACAACATTGTTGTACGGTTCTTCGTAATCGTAAATATCTTTAAGGTTTTTCAGTGCGGCTTTAAAATTTTCATACTTTTTCATACAACACTATCCCTTCATCAGCAATAGCCTGCCGCAGTTCTTTCTGTACCGGTTTATCCAAATCAACAACATCAAAGCACAAAAGCGTTGACGTTTCTTCAATATCCAACGCAAATCGCGCAGTGTTGCCGCCAGTAACGGCAAGGTCAATATCGCTTACTTTGGTAAAATCTCCGCGCGCACGGGAGCCGAAAAGAATTACCCGCACAAGCCCGCACTGCTGTGCAATCTGGCGTATTTCTTTTATTACAACAGGATTGATGCCGGTATTTTTCATAGCAGCCTCCCAAAAAATTTCTGATATTAGTATACCATACGCCGCAGAAATAAAAAAGCAGAGGGAATAATATGGATATAATTACTTTGTTAGCCGTTATCGGCTATACGGTAACAATCTTTTCCCTGGGTTATTCCCTCGGTCGAGATTTATCCAATAAACAGAAATAGCCGCCACTGCCCTGACGGATATTTCTTAACTGAAATTCAAATTTTGGGCTGACCGTCTATCGGCAGCACCTTTTCTATATTCATAATAACAAATTACGGCGCAATGTCAAATAAAACAAAGAACCCTTTACACCCCCGCCCTGCCAATGTTATAATAAAGCAAAGGCAAGATGTCCGCGCGGGGGGGAAGTGAGTACCCCTGTTTTAACATAACATCCTCCCTCGTAACCAAAAAAGCGAGGGAGGTTTTATTATGCAAAAAAATTTAAAAAGCAAGGTTTTGTTAACCTTATTGGCGGCAAGCGTATTTTATTTGCCCGCCTACGCCAATGCGGCGAATTTAACTGTTGACGGAAACAACACTACGGAAGGAACTCTTAAGGACTGGCAGCATGAAATAGAAGGTTCTAATGCAATTTATCATGCGACTGAGACAGAGGGCAACAAACTTACCATTACCGGCACGCCTGAATTTATTTCTCAGCAGGACGATTATTACCATACCATGTACGGCGCTTATGCAAAAGTTGAGGTTAAAGACCAAGGTGCCGAAGCAAACGGCAACACAGTTACGCTTAACGGCACAGCTTTTGACAATGCCGACCCGGAAATTGCCGGTGCTTATGTTAACTTGCTTGCAAACGGCAACGCCACGTTAAAGGACAATGCCGTAAGTATTAACAGCGGCAGCTTTGCTGATGATACAGGTATTTACGGCGCTTATGCTGACTCTAACAGCAGCGGCACTTTTACCCTGCAAAACAACAGCGTTACTATTAACGGCGCTGCTTTTACATTTGACTATGATGAATATTCAAAAACTGCTTACATCAGAGGCGCTTATGCTGATGCTGGCGATGGAAGCAATTTTAATTTAACCGGTAACAAGGTTGAAATTAAAAACGCCGAATTTAAAAATAATACTACCAAAGACGCCACCGCATACATCTACGGTGCCGGTGCATCTCCAGATATTAAAGAAAAGCAAAGCAAAATTGAATTAACTGGTAACCAAGTCCTCATCAGCGACGGTAAGTTTATCAGTTCTGCTCTAATCGCCGGTGCTTATACAAATTCAACGTACACAGATCCAGACCATACTACGGCAACATTTTCAAAGAACGAAGTCCTTATCAGCGGCGGTGAATTTACCGGCGATACTTACATTTTTGGTGTTTTAAATAATTATTACTCCTTAGACGCCACCATCCAAGACAACACTGTTACCATTACCGGCGCTGCGGGCGGCGAAGGGCATGATTTAAGCAAAGCTGCCTTTTATGGCTTCGGCTTTTATGAAGAAGACCCTGATGATAATGATACGTATGCCAATGCGGTCATCAACGGTATGGAAATTGAGGGCGATTATATAAGCGGCGATGATTTTTTAAAAATGTGTAACATCACCGCTGCCAACAACAATCTTAATATTGATAATTGGAGCGGCACCATCAAATCCGCCAAATTGTTTGATAACATCAACTTTGTTAACACCGAATGGAACCCCGGCAGGACTGTGCTGACTATTGCAGGCGCGGCAGCAAACGACCTTGCCAAAACCAAAATTGATATTGTAAGCTTTGCAAGCGGTGCGGAATTTACCCCCGGCGACATCATGACTTTTATTAAAGGCAATGTTGACCTTGGCATTGCGGCGGAACAAAATAATGCGCCCGAAACGGCAGAATACATTAACGCCGGTGTGGCACAGGTAGTAAACGGCACCACCACTATTACAGAAGACGGCACTGCGTTTAATTTTACGGTTGATTCCGTCGGCTTGGCGCAGCAAACCTACCTTGTTGCGGAAACCCGCGCTGCCTCCGCAGCGTTTGTAAACCAGGGCACGGACTTAATTAACGACAGCCTTGACGTGCTGGGGCGCGACGGCACTTACGGCGTTAAAACTTTTGCCGCAGTGCAGGGCAACCGCAGCAGCTACGACGTGGCGGACGACCTTAAAATCAACGGCTGGAGCGTTATCGCAGGCTTCGGCGCAGAGAACGAGCATAAAGGCGGCGACTTTGCGTGGGGCGTATTCTACGAAAACGGCAGCGGCAACTACCGCACGTACAACACCTTTAACAACGAGTTCTTCCGCGGCGACGGCAGCATGGTTTACAACGGCGGCGGCATTGCGGCAAGGTACGAGAACGCCAAAGGCGTTTATACGGAAGGCAGCCTGCGCGCAGGTATGTTAAAAACCGAAATGGACAACGCCCTGCGTGACAGCAGCGGTGCAAGCTACGGCTACGACAGCGAAAGCACCTACTACGGCGCGCACGTTGGCGTTGGGCAAATTTTTGAGCTTAGCGAGAACACCGACCTTGATGTTTACGGCAAATTCTTCCACACCTATGTTGAAGGCGACAGCTTTACCGTGGGCAGCGATAAATTTGATTTTGACAGCGTAACCAGCGACAGGCTGCGTGTCGGTGCGCGCGTAACCAAACAGCAGGCCAAGGTAAACACCTACTACGGCTTGGCTTACGAGTATGAGTTTAACGGCGACGCCGATATGACGGCGCAGGGTATCCGTGCGGAAAGGCAAAGCTTTGGCGGCGGCAGCGGCATTGCGGAGCTCGGCTTTAACTACCAGCCCGGCACGGACAGCCCGTGGAATTTTGACCTTAACCTGCGCGGCTACGTTGGCGAGCGCCAGGGCGGCAGCTTTAACGTGCAGGCAACGTATACCTTTTAATTAACAAATTAAGTAAATAAACAAACGGCACAGCCCGTTTTGGCTAACCGCCAAAACAAACTGTGCCGTTATTTTTTTGCGTTTTAAATTTTATCAAGCTTGCTTGGCGCCCGGTTTAAGCATGGCCACAACCGCGTAAGCCACAATGCACACCAGCCATTCCATATAAATAATGTTCGGCACAATGCGCACTGCCGGTACAAGCTGCCACAAAATAAGCATTACAAAACCGGCCAGCAGTGTCCAGAAGCCTGCTTCCTTACAGCTGTATTTTGGAAAGAACAGCGCCACGATAACGATAACGCTGAACGCCGCCGTCAGGCTCAAACCTATCATAATCGTCCCCAAAATGCTGGATACCGTCATCGCCAGCCCCAAAGTCATAATGCCGCTTACCATTACGCACAGGCGCGTCATCAAAATCTGTTTGGCACCGTCAGCCGCAGGGTTGATAAAGCGTTTGTAAATATCGTTGCTGAACAGCGTGCCTGCCGATAACAGCAGGTTGCACGCGGTGGAAACATCCGCCGCCCACAACGCCGCCAGCGTTACACCGGCCAAAAGCGGCTGCAAGCTTACAATAACTTCCGGCAGTGCCAAAGCAGCCTGCGCGTCCGGGTACATCGCCTTGGCGCAGATGCCCAGAAACGCCGCCAGCACGCCGACCGGCAGCATAATAATGCCGCCCCATACAAAGCCTTTTTTAGCCGTTGCCGCGTCCTTCGCGCCCAGCGAAATCTGCAAAATGCTCTGCAATGACAGGTTTACCGTAACAAGCGTTACCACCCAGCTGGTAATCGTCATCATGCCAACGCCTTCGGTAAAGCTGAACCACGGCACGCCCGCAGGCAGCGACGCAGCCAGGCCTTCCATCCCGCCAACGCGGTAAAACTGCACCACGGTGGCGATTAAAATACCTACATATATAAGCACAATGTTAAGCACGTTGGACAGCGACGCCGACCACATGCCGCCGATAAAAGTAATGCCGATAAACACAATAGCACTGACAACCATGCCGGTCTGGAAGTCGAACACGTCCGGCATAATGGCGTGCAGAATGCTGCCGCCCGCAATGTATTGCAGCGAGATGATAACAAGCTGAATGACAATCTGGCAGAAGACGCCCAGCACAACAGCCTTCATGTCATGGTGGCGTTCAATCAGTTCGGAAATCGTGGTGATATTCTGCTCGCGGTATTTTTTAGCCATAAACAGGCCCATCACAATCGCGCCCAGCGCCCAGGCAATGGTGTACCAACCGGCAGAAAGCCCCACACGGAAAGCATGTTCCGACACACCGATGGTAGACGCGCCGCCAACCGCAAGGCCGATAATGGTAACGGCAATCAGCGGCGTTGAAAGTTTGCGCCCTGCCAGCGCGTAGTTTTCCGCCTCGCCCTCGCTGCGCTTTTTGGCGTACCAGCTGATGGCGAACAGCGCCACAATGTACAATATTAAAATTGCTAACGAAATTGACATAAAATCCTCCCCTTATTTGGCAGCTTCCCAAAATTTCAGTAACGGTTTTATTTTATGCAAACACGCCGCCAAAGTCAATAGAGCTATGCATAATCCGCGCAAAAAGCTGCATAAAAATGCCAAAACGTTTATAAAAGCGTTACATTAAAAACAAATTGCGTGTTTTGCCGCTTCCCGCCTTGGCGGGATAAAAAATTTTTTTGAAAAAATTTTAAAAATAGTGTTGACATGAGCGCCAATAACCAGTATAATATCATTTGTCAGCAGCGAGAGCGCTGAAACGTGACTCCGTAGCTCAGCTGGATAGAGCGTTTGACTACGAATCAAAAGGTCGCAGGTTCGAATCCTGCCGGGGCCACCAATTAAAAAATGACACCGCAGCAATGCGGTGTTTTT